>JBJMOT010000047.1:0-3261 GCA_045803585.1 Gemmatimonadaceae bacterium | reverse complement strand
GAAAGAGCAGCTCGAGAAGGCGCTGATTATGGCAAAGTGGTATGCGAGAACCGAGATCGTCGATTACCTGCTCGACCGCCGGGGCCAGAATCGTGACAATACACACACCTGACAATCGTTGCGCACACCTCCACATTGAGAATGCGCGGCAATCCCGTTCGCGGGCCGATAATTCGATTCAGGGAACGGTTGACCTCACGTTCCCGAACGCCACCAGTGTGCACGGTGGTTTCAACGCGAAATGGGTCTTCAATCAGGTGTTCTGTATTTAGCGCGTGTCGATATACTTGCCGGTTCAGCCTGCAACTGATCGGGGCTGGGCCGGTAGGTTTTTTTTGATCAGCTGCATGATTTCCTGCCGCCCCATGAACTCGGCCCAATCGAGCGCACTCCCATCGTGCTTGCTGTCGTGGATGGCTGGATCGGCTCCGGCGTCGAGCAGTAATCGGGCGACTTCGGCGTGATCACCGAGAATCGCCAAATGCAGTGGTGTGACTGACGAATCCCAATGGTCCCACCGCCCATTGGGATTCGATCCGTGATCAAGCAGCCACTTCACCGCGACGACGTTGCCCCTCTTCGCCATCAGATGAAGCAGCCCATCTCGATCGATGGCGCCCGGATCCGCGCGCATCAGTTGAGCAGCGGTGCCCCAGTCGCCGAGCGCGACAGCCGTAAACAGGCTCGCGCCGGTGCGATCGCGAATCGCTTCCATCAGCGAGCGATCAACGTCTGGGGCAGTCGCGTACGCCGATGCCGTGAAACCTGATCCATCCGTGGCGAACGGATCAGCGCCAAGATCGAGCAGAAGCTTCACGATTCGCGGAAGACCTTTCTGAACCGCGAAATGTAGCGGCAGTCGGAAATCCTCGTTGCGGCTTTGCGCCCGACTGAGCTCGGAGGGATCTTCAGCCACCAGCCGGCGGATCAGTTGCTCATCATGAACGGCGATCGCCGAGTAGATGTGGTGGCGCGCGCCGCGACTGACCAGGAAGTCGGCGACGGCGCGGTGCGCGTCATCATCGCACCCGTCCCAGCCGGTCGCCCAGCCGATCACTTCCAGCGCGTGGTCGTCGCCGCTTCCGACGACGTCACCACCAGCGTCCGCGAGCCTGCGCACCACATCGAGGTTGCCTGCCGCAGCCGCCCAATGCATGGGATAAGTGTTATCGCCGTTCTCCCGGACGTTGGGGTCGATTCCCCGAGCCAGCAGCAAATCAACCGCGCGCAAATGCCCTTTGTGCGCGGACAAGTGGAGCAGCGTGTGCCCGTAGGGTTTGTCGCGCGTATCGAGTTTCTCGGGGTGGGCGTCGAGCAGCTTGATCAGTTTCGACACGTTGCCCTTTCGCGCGGCCTCCAACAACTGGCCCTCGACCGTCAGCGAATCGATGTGGGTTTTGAGTGCGCGCCAACTCGAGAAACCGTATTGCTTGGCGATATCGAGTTGAGCGTCCGCGAGCTTTGCCTCACGAGTATTTCGACGCAATTCGGCGAGGCGATGCTTCGCTGCCTTGCGCAGCCATTCAAGGTTGGGGGCATCCGGGAGTGACAACGGGTTGGATGCTGACCCGGGAGTCTGTTCGGACATAGGACACCTTCCTTCCTTCGAAAGGGACGAGCCCTTTCATGCCGCCCATAGTCCGCAACGTGGGCGAGGAATAGAAGGTAATGGCAGTAATGTACAGGGCGGGTTCAACCCTTTACGCGGACCGTTGGCCGCCCTCGCGGCACTCCTTGAATGCTAAATCCGATTTCTCAGCGCGACAAGAGAGACCCGCCGCGCCAGATTTTGGAATGCTCGAACGCAACCGGCGCTTTAGTAATGGCGATTAGTTATCGCAGGGCGGAGCTCGCCGATATCCTCGCCGTCTCCGGGCTGCGCCAGCCTTCGGAAGCAGGCGGCGCCGCGACCGACCGGATGCTGCGATACCTGACGGGTGAGCACCATCCGCAGCAGGCGCTACCGCCGCGCGCGATGTGGGTGGCCGCGATCGATGGGGTGCCGATCGGATACGTCGCCGGTCATCTTACCCGGCGCTTCGATTGCGACGGCGAGCTGCAATGGATCTACGTGGTCCGCGAGCATCGCCGCTCGCATGTTGCAACGGAGCTGGTACGTCTCCTTGCCGAATGGTTCACAGCTCGAGGCGCTTCCCGCATCTGCGTTGATGTGGGCGACGACGCTGCCCGACCCTTCTACCGCGCGCGCGGCGCGGTCGATCTCAACAGGCACTGGATGGTGTGGAACGACATCTCACAGTTGCCGGCGTTGAACAACACCCACCCACGCAAGTAGAATTGCGGCATGTGCGGACGCGCGACGGTCGTCAATCCGGACGGCATTACCGAGAAAGTTTACGGCTACACGAAGAAATTCGTGCCCAGCGACTGGAAGCCGCGGTACAATCTGAATCCGCGCGAACAGATTCCCACCGTCTACTTCGATCCGTTTCTGCAGCAGCGCACGTTGCGCACGATGCACTGGAACTTCATTCCGTCGAAGCTCGCCAACCGGGCTCGCGTGGACGACTTCGACTCGCACTACTCTACGTTCAACGCCCGTATCGAGAGCGTCGCATCAGCGCCGACGTTTCACGAGGCGTGGCGCAGCCAGCGGTGTCTGGTGCTGGTCGACGGCATCATCGAATGGGTCGGAGAGAAGCGATACAAGATTCCGCACCTGATCCGCCATCGCGAGAGGGTACCCATTGCGATGGCCGGATTGTGGAACCGCTGGCACGATCGGAAGACCAGTGAGGAGATATGGTCATGCACGGTCATAGTGAAGGATGCTGACGACTGGTACGCGCGGTTTCACGATCGGATGGCCGTTCTTCTCGCGCCTGATGCGTACGACCGTTGGCTCGACCCGCGGCATACGCGTGACCCGGGCGATATTCTCGAGACCTCGGCGTACCGTCGCGACGCGGAGCTCGAGTACTTCCCTATCTCACCCCTGGTGAACAATCCCGGGTACGATGCGCCCGATTGTCTCGAGCCGCCGTCGGCTGAGGAGCTCGCGCAGCTTACATCTCGCGCCAGGAGGGAGAATGCGCAAATGAAACTCGACCTTTGACGACCTTGCCGCTCCGCTCTACCCAAAAGTGCAGTGGCCTTCACGATGCCACTGACCCATGCCTTCAGCATGGCAACAATCCTGACAGCCCCGCCGCCGATCGTAGCGCCGATCGAACCCTCGAAATCGGCGACCGACGGCGCTGCGCCCAAGACTAAGGACAAGAACCTCTTTCCGCATCTGGG
>JBJMOT010000007.1:0-49125 GCA_045803585.1 Gemmatimonadaceae bacterium | reverse complement strand
GCATCGTTCCCGGTGGTGGCGTCGCGCTGCTTCGGACGCAGCGGGCGCTCAAGAGCCTCAAGCTCGATGATTCGGACGAGCAGATCGGCGTCGACATCGTCCGTCGCGCCGTCGAGGAGCCGATGCGCATGATCGTGCAGAACGCCGGTGGCGATGGCTCCATCGTCGTCGAGAAGATCCGCAACTCGAAGGAGAACAACTACGGCTACAACGCTCTGACCGATGAGTACGAAGATCTGGTCGCGGCCGGCGTCATCGACCCGACCAAGGTTACCCGCACGGCGCTCCAGAACGCAGCGTCGATCGCGGGCCTTCTGCTCACCACCGAAGCACTGATCGTCGAGAAGAAGGAGCCGGCTGGTGCCGGCGCTTCGGCGGGCGGTCCTCCGGGCGGTATGGGCGGGATGTACTAGAGACAGCTTGAGGCCGGCGGCTAATGGCTGGCGGCACCAGACTGTAGAGACGAGGGACGCGAGAACGCGTCCCTCGTTTTGTTTCCCGGTAGGTACAGAGGACACTTGACGGCGTAACCGGTTTGGGATATCATCCCAAAACAATCGAAGTCCCTGTGGTCATTTGCCGCGTATTGCAGCCACGTTAAATAAATGCTAAAAAGCGAGGAACGCCCGCGGCCTCACAGCCATGGGCGTTCTGCTTTATGCGCGGAGTCTTTCACGAGGAATTCTCATGACTCCCCAGCAACAGATCCACCCGGCAGAAACTCGCACGCTCTGGTTTCCCACCCCGCCGCGGCCGACGCACTCACAACAGACGATTCGAATCGCGCTCGCCGGCTGTGGGGTCGTCGGCGGTGGACTCGTGCGTCTCCTCCACGACTCAGCGGCGGCGATCTCTTCCCGTTATGGCGTGCGATTCATCATCACTCGCGTTCTGGTGCGCGACACGGTTCGTGACAGAGGTCTGCCGATTGATGCGCGCCTCTTCACCAACGATCTGGAATCATTTCTCGCCGACGATGCCGACGTGGTCATCGAAGCGGTCGGCGGGGAAGAACCCGCTCGAACGATCGCGCTCACCACACTCGGTCGCGGGCGGAAGCTTATCACCGCCAACAAGGAGCTGATCTCCTCACACGGCGAGGCTCTCCACGAGCTGGCAGCTACAAATCATACGGCGCTCGATTTCGGTGCGGCTGTTGGAGGAAGCGCTCCGGTGATCTCCACGCTGCGTGATCTGGTGGGCGCTGCCGCGCCGAATTCGATTCGCGGCATACTCAACGGCACGTCGAACTTCGTCATATCCGAGATCGAGCATGGCTCGACTCTCGACCACGCTTTGGAGTCGGCGCGCCAGCGAGGGCTATGCGAGGCAGACTGCGCTCGCGACCTCGACGGCCACGACGCGGCAGCCAAGTTGTCGATCATCGCCTGGATCGCGTTCGGAATCAAACCCGCCGAGCTGCACGTGCGCAGACTCTCGCTCCGGCCGCACATCGAGTCTCTGGTGGGACTCGCCAGTCACCTTGGCGGCAGTCTGCGCCTGCTCGGCGAGTGTGCCCGGCTTGGCAACGATCGCGTCATCGCGTCGGTTGAGCCCGTTATCGTTTCACGCGACAGTGCGTTTGCGCGAACAAGTGGCGAGGAAAACCGGGTTGAAGTCGATCTCGGCTGGAGCTCACCACTGAGCGTCTCGGGACCTGGGGCGGGTGGGCCGCCGACCGCGGCGGCGCTACTGAGCGACCTCGTGCGATTCTCGCCTCCACCAAACGACCGCGGCTCGGACGTCCCGCAATTCGTCTCAGGCCCTGATTCACGGAAGCATCGCTGGCTGATCGGCGCGCCGATTGCGCCGATTGTGTTGAGTGCCCTCGCAACCGCTGGTCGCGTAGCGGGTGGCGAAGCGCGTACGACCGGCGGCCTCGCATGGATCGTCACCAAACCAGTGACCGCGGCACGGGCGCATCGAGTCATCAGCGCGCTACGCAATCTGAACGCGCAACCATGTGTCGCGCGTTGCGAAGTCACGGAAAAGTCGAGGGCAACCCAATGACGGCCCAGATCTTCACCGATCAGACCGCCCCTTCGCCTCTGAGCCGAGAGGCTGCGGCGGTCATCAGCGTCACTCATGCGGTTCCGTTTGACGACGCGACGGTTTCTTATGAGATCAACGGCGCCGCAGGCGCTCCGGTCGTCGCCGTCCTCGGCGGCATCTCCGCCTCTCGGCACGTCGGGTCGTCGCCAAACGATTTGCGTCCAGGCTGGTGGGAAGACGTAGTCGGAATCGCGCGGGCAATTGACACGACGAGCCTGCGCGTCATCTCCATTGATTATCTGAGTCGCTCGACCCGGCAGCCGCCGGTCACTACTGATGACCAGGCCCGTGCACTCGCCGCGGCGCTGGACCACGCGGGGGTTGATCGACTGCACGCAATCGTCGGCGCCTCGTACGGTGGGATGGTCGCGCTCGCCTTTGCCGCAGCGTTCCCGAGTCGGACTGAGCGAGTGATCGCCATCAGCGCGGCGCACGAGAGCGACCCAATGTCCACTGCGCTCCGACATCTTCAACGGCGTGTCGTGGAGCTCGGGTCCAGTCTTGGCCGCGATCGAGATGCGCTTTCGATTGCACGCGGCATAGCGATCACCAGTTATCTGACGCCCGCCTATCTCGAGGATCGCCTCGTCGACGAAGGCCACGATGCCCGCGCCGCTGAAAACAGTATTGGACGCTATCTGAAAGTGCGGGGCGAACAGTTCGCGGACAGCTGGACATCCGAGAGATACAACTCACTGTCACTATCGCTCGACCTGCACGACGTGCAGCCGGAGCAGATAGTTGTGCCGACAACCGTGATTGCGATCAGCAGTGACCGATTGGTGCCGATCGCGCAGAGCCGTGAGCTGGCGCGACGACTGGCGGGCCCCAGCCAACTGATCGAGCTGGATTCTTCTTCCGGCCACGATGCATTCCTCGACGACTGGCAGCGTGTCGCGCCATTCATTACGGAACTCCTTCTGCCGGCGGGAGGGACTCTCTCGTGAGCGACAATACGACGGCGAACGCAAAGCGTTCGCGCAAACCAGCGACATGCGCGGTGCGTACCGGCATCGCCGCCGACCTCCATCACGGCGCGGTCGTACCACCAATACATCTCAGCTCGACCTTTGCTTTCGAGAGCTTCGGGCGGAAAGGATTGTACGACTATACACGCACGGGCAACCCCACGCGCGAGTACCTCGCCAACGCGCTGGCGGATCTCGAAGGCGGGGAAGGCGCTGTGATAACGAGCACGGGCATGTCAGCGGTGGCGCTGGTGCTTCACCTGCTGAAGCCAGGAGATCTGGTGCTCGCTGCGCACGATTGTTACGGAGGCACGCACCGCATTCTGCGTTCGCTTGCCGCACGCGGTCACTTCGACGTCTCCTTCGTCGATCTGACACGTGAAGACGCAACGGACATCGTGACGCGCAACCGTCCTCGGCTCCTGTGGATCGAGACGCCGAGCAATCCTTTGCTAAGGATCACCGATCTCACATCGCTGATTTCAGCCGGTCACGACGCCGGTTCCATCGTCTGTGTCGACAATACTTTTCTCTCCCCGGCACTCCAGCGCCCGATCGAATTCGGCGCCGACCTGGTCGTGCACTCGACCACCAAATATCTCAACGGGCATAGCGACGTCGTCGGCGGCGCCGTGATCGCAGCGGATGCCTCTTTGGCCGAGGAGCTGGCGTGGTGGGCCAACTGTCTGGGCATCACCGGCTCGCCCTTCGATAGCTTCCTGACCCTTCGTGGTGTCCGTACCCTCCATCCCCGGATGCGCGCGCACTGCGAAAATGCCGAGCGGGTCGTTGAAACGCTGCGCCGCCACGAGCTCGTGTCGCGCACTTTCTTTCCGGGACTCGCAGACCATCCCGGCCACGCAATCGCCGCCGCGCAGCAGGATGCGTTCGGCGCAATGGTGAGCTTCGAGATCCGTGGCGGATTCGTCGCCATCGAGCAGTTCGTTGCTGCGCTGCAATGCTTCACCCTTGCCGAATCTCTTGGCGGGGTGGAGAGTCTGATTGCCCATCCCGCGTCGATGACGCATGCGTCGATGGATGAAGCCGCTCGCTCAAATGCCGGGATATCTGATTCGCTCCTCAGACTTTCCGTCGGAATAGAGGATGTGGAGGATTTGATTGACGACATTACTTCGGCGCTCGATACGGCAGCGGCGGGTGTACTTGTGACTTCTCTCAGCGCGTCGAGAGCGTCCGAGAACGAAGGTCATCCCGCTGTGGTCAAATAGCTGTTGCCAGAGCCCGCACCGGAAGCCAGTATCCAGTGCACACGGCAAGACATTTTACGCTCCAGAAGCAGGAATTCCTCATGTCCGCAAAATCCGCCTCCGTCATCCTCGCCTTACTCGCAGCCGTCCCACTGGCCGCGCAAACTTCAACCCCTGCCTACATCGTCACCAGGCTTGGCACGGACACCGTAGCAGTCGAGCGCTTCACTCGCTCCCGCAATAGGCTCGAAGGCGATCTCTTGCTCAAGTATCCCCGCGTCCGGACGATGCATTACGTCGCCGACCTGGGCCCCAGAGGCGAGATCAACTCCCTCACTACTACTGTTCGTCGCGCCGGCACGGACCCTACCGCGACGCCGGCGATGCAGATCGTCAGTCGTTTCTCCGATAGCGTCGCCGTGATCGAAGTCCAGCGCAACGGACAGCCCGATACGTCAGCGAGCGGAAGAAAGACGTACCGTGGAGCCGTTGCACCGATGCTTGGCGTAGAACCGACGTCGTACGGGATCTACGAACAGCTCCTTTCCTCGGCGAAGCTCGGACGTGACACGGTCTCGTATGCGCTCATTGCTCCAGGCCCTGGCCCGACGCCGGCAATAGTTCTTCGTCGGCGGGGCGCTGACTCGGTCGCATTTACAAGCACCTTCTTCCCCGGCTGGACGGAAGTCGCGCGTGTAGATGCCGCCGGCAAAATCCTTGGCATCGATGCCAGCGCCACCACTGTAAAGACGGTTGCTCAACGTGTCGCCAATCTCGACTTCGACAATGTCGTGAAAAGCTGGGCAGCGGCCGAAGCAGCGCACGGCGGAACGATGGGGCAAATGTCTCCACCGGACACAGCGAAAGAGACCATCAACGGCGCCAACGTCGTCGTCGCCTACAGCCGGCCTCTCAAACGCGGGCGGGTCATCTTCGGGAACATTGTCCCGTGGAACCAGGTCTGGAGAACGGGAGCGAATGCCGCGACGATGTTCACCACCGACAAGGACCTGGTTTTCGGCACGACGGTGGTACCGGCGGGCAGCTACACTCTGTGGACGGTACCCACGCCGACGGGAGCGAAGCTGATTTTCAATAGTGAAACGGGGCAGTGGGGAACCGACTACCATGCGGACAAGGATTTTGTTCGCGTAGATCTTACGGGCAGGCAGATCAGCCCCGCGGTCGAGCAGTTCGTGATCGGCGTCGCGCCGCGTGGTGCAGGTGGAGTGATCAGCTTTTCGTGGGACGATCGGCAGTACAGCGCGCCGTTCACCGTCAAGCAATGACGAGCGCAGCGCCAGCAGCCTCGGCGGGCGATCGCTGGCTGCGGGCGATTGGATACGGGCTTCTCGCCGAGATCGCGACGATCCTTACGATTATCGGCGCGGTCGTGGTGCACCGGTACGTGTTCAAAACGGGTTTATCGGATGCCGAGTATGCGTCGTTCGGCGCCCAGGCAGGTGCCGTACTCGGCGTGTTGGCGGGGACGATCTTCGTCTATCTGTTCGCGAATCTTCTCATGCCGCGACTGGCGGCGAACCACGTCGCACACGGGATGGTGGTCGCAATTGGAGCGATAGCCCTTTCGATTGGTGGATCGCTTGCCGGACACCACGGTGTCCCCCGCGCGTACATCCTTGCCTCGTTGCTCAAGCTCGCGGCGGGCGCGTTCGCAGGTTTTAGAGCTTCTCCGCGAAGGACTGCCGCAGCTTAGGCGAGCGGCGCCCACTGAAAACAAAGAAGGGCCGACTCCTCGTCGGCCCTTCTCCTGTTGAGAGTGGTCAATCAGCTACAGTGAGCGAGATAGGGTTGTCGAGATAGACCTCTTTCTCCTCTCGTCTGGAGTGAATGATCCTCCAGAACCAGTTTTCACCGCGCGGCTGACCACCGTGATCCATAATCAGCTTCGCGAGATCCGCCACTTCGTCCGGATCCATTCTCAGACAACCATGGGATGCGGCGTCGCCGAGACTCTCGACTGCGTCGGTACCGTGGATGTAGTAGTCGGGCTCGTGGAAAAAGATTTTGACGACCTTCATTGGATTTCCTGGGTCGCCCGGACCCTTTGCGCTTTTCCCTTTTGCCCAGGCGGCTCCCGGTGGCGGATGCCAGCTGGGATTCCAGACGATCCTTCTGATCGAATAGCTGCCGGTGGGTGTTGGGTACCGCTCGGATCCGACAGCGACACTGTACGTCTTGATCTTCGTATCGCCTTGCATGACGGTCAGAATTCTGGAACTTAGGTCAGCGCGAAGGGTCAACGGACCGTCCAACGTGCGGTTGGCAACCGCCTTGGATATCCCCGTCGAGTCGGGGTTGCCCGAGGTGTCTCTCCCTACAAGTGCCGCCGTTCGTGGGACCTCGAGTTGGGCGCACGCCGTCGTTGCCGTCAGCCCCAGGATTGCTAGCGTCAGGGCTGCTAAAGTATTACGTGATATGGTCATTTGGCCGGTTGGCTCGCGTTAAGTCGGTGGTTGGTTGTACAGATGATTATTCAAATGCCGTTCCACTGGGACAGCCCTTCAGCGCGCTAGCTACCCACGCACAGGGATTGCATTTTCCTGAGCATCCCTGGCGCGATTTTCCCCAGCGACCCCAACGAAGCGCCAGAGCTATTGGAGATAGTCATGACAACGAGCAAGGAAACGGAATGGATGAATCATCCGCGACTGCGGAAGCTCGTTATGGCGATCAACGAGCTGACCCTCGCTGAACGCCTGACGCTGGTGAAAGGCCTGGTGCCGGCAATCGCCGATGAACTCTCTGATACGGAGTACGAGCGGTTCGTGGACTCGATCCGGCTGAAAGGCGAGCGGTTTCACGAAGCCCAGTCGCATCCAGGCGAGGGCAGAGCAGTTAGAAAGATTCCCGGGGAGCGCGACCTCGAGGGTCGCTGAGGCGTGAACTTCTACTGGCTTTTCGGCGTTCTCATTCTAGCCGCTGTGCTGTTCGCGATGTTCGCTGGCAACCGGCGGCCGAAGCCCTGAGCTAGAGCCCGAGCGCGAGCTGCATTGACGCCTGTCCGCCGGCCATGCTCGCGCCAACGTGGATCGGGCCTACCACGGTGCTCTGCGACGCTGCCGTCAGACGTCCTTTGAATCGTCCCCGGCGGAGTGACTCACCCACGGTGCCCAGAGCCGTCCGCGGCGTATTGTTCTGCTCGCTGAGGTGCGCCAGCACAATGTTGTTCAGTCCTGAATGAATGCTCCGGCCGGCGAGCAATGCTGCATCGCTATTGCTCAAATGGCCGAATTTCCCGCGGATGCGGGCCTGAACTGACGGCGGATAGGGTCCCGCACGCAGCATCCCCTCGTCGTGATTCGCTTCAATCACTAAGACGTCGAGTTTGTCGAGCGCCTTCGAAATGCTTTCGGTGACGTGGCCGAGGTCATAAACGATTCCGGCCCTGGCGCCTTCGGTGATTGAAGTCACGATGACGGCGATCGGCTCGTTCGCGTCATGGGCGACGGGCACAGTCTCGAGATGGAAATCACCCACGCACACGGTGCTCTTTCGCGGGGTGAGAATCGTGCGGACGTCGACCCAGTCGGGACACATCATTCGTGTGCCGGCGGTGGAGACGATCGTCCAGCCCCATTTGCGAGCAGCCGCAGCGACTCCTTTGACGTGGTCGGAATGCTCATGCGTCACGACGACCGCCTCGATCGAGTCGGGCGCAACGCCCGCAACGCCAAGGCGCTGCTTCAGGACGCGCGGAGAAAATCCCGCGTCGACCAGAATACGGGTCTTGGCGGTCTCTACAAGTATCGCGTTGCCACTGCTTCCACTTCCCAGCACCCACAACTTCATCAAACACTCCACCGCTTCTTGTGTGCTTCGCTCAGCTGGAGACGCGCCTTCGCACCGAGCTCGACATCCCGGCGCGACATGACGCGTTCAGCCACTGCAAGAAATTTAGTTACGTCGAATGTATCGTAGGGAACGCTGTCCCCCCAGGCAAACGGCGGCACGACTCTGGGCGGCATGTTCGAGCCAAAGACATTCGCACCGGCGCCGATCACCGATCCGGTGCTGAGCATTGTACCAATGCCGGTCTTGGCATGATCCCCAAACAGTGTTCCGAGAAATTGCTGCCCGGTGCTGCGGACACCAGTCGGAGTCCAAATCTGAACAGGGCCGTACGTGTTCTTGAGGTTACTGGTGGTCGTGAGCGCTCCGAGATTTACCCAGCGTCCCAGATAGGAGTGCCCGACAAATCCAGCATGCGACTTGTTGCTGTGGCCGACAAAAATCGTGTTGCTGAGCTCGCCACGAACTTTGCAGTGGTCGCCGATCGAGCAGTTTGTTATGCGGTCGCCGAGAACCTGCGATCCGCGCCCGACATACACCGGTCCGACGAGGTTGGTGAATGGCGCGATCACCGCTTCGCGGCGAATCAGAATCGGGCCGGCAGTTGCGTCGAGAACCACATGCGGGCCGATGCTCGCGCCTTCCTCGACGGACGCACCGTGCTCGCCGATGACCGTAGCGGTAGTCTTCGCCGTTCCTTCGATCAACTTGGCGCGAACGGGGATGTCCTCCATCAACTGCTCGGCTAGCTGCGCGACAAAGTCCCACACCTCATTAATCCAGCGCGCATTTATTTTTCGACCGCCGAGACTCGTCTGGATGCTTCCGATATCGACATTGCCAGCGGCGAACTGAGAGACCGGCATCGCTCTGGCGAGTCTTATGGCGCAGGCCATCCCGTCGCACATGAGCAAATCGAAATGCTCCAGCCGGAGATCGAGCGGGATCACGCAGCGCGTGTTGATGAGGATCGAACCGGCCGGGATCTCCGACTGCGCGGCCACTGCCGGCGGTGCGTCGCCCTCTTCGAAGCTGACGAGGTGGGGAGAGCTTATAAAGCCCGCCGCCTTCAAAGATGTCGCCATTTCCCAGCGACGGCGAATGATGGATGTCCCCGCGCGCAGCTCCGATACCGGTCTCGTCAGCGCGAACGGCTCGAACTGTCTGGCGCGTGCATCATCGTAAAAGTAGAGACCACTCATGCGCGACCCTTTTCCCTGGGCGGAAGGGATTCGACGAGTCGCTTCAGATCGGCTGCCCTTTCTCTCGTCGTGACCAGCGTCAGGCCATCGTGCACCACTACCACCAGATTGTCAACGCCGTACATCGCCACACTGCCAGAGTCCGTGTACACCACGTTGTCGACACAGTCGAGCAGGTGGGCGGTTCCGGTGGTCACATTCCCAAATTCGTCCTTGTCTCGCACGCGGCCGAGTGCGGCCCATGTCCCGATGTCGTCCCAGCCGAATCGTCCGGGCAGGACAGTGACGTTTTTGCTCCGTTCCAGTACGCTGTTGTCGACCGAAACCGGATTGTCGATGGCCCCAAAAAACTCTGCTGCATCGGCATCTTCGTCGACAGAAAGCGCGTTGTTGAGCTCGCGCGCGTGCTGCTTCACCTCGGCGAGAAAGTCGCCGACGGTCCAGATGAAAATGCCCGAGTTCCACAGATAGCCGTCCGAGACGAGCTTTTCGGCGCGCGCCTTGTCGGGTTTTTCAACGAATTGCTTAACGGGAGATCCGCCCGGCTTGTCAGGATTGGATGGCTGGATGTAGCCGAAACCCTGATCCGCCCGGGTCGGAACGACTCCGACCGTAACCAGCGAATGTGTCTTTCGCGCAGTTTCCTCGCCCTCGAGCAGCACTCGGCGAAACTCGGCGTCGTCCCGAATCGACCAGTCCGCGTGGACGGAAATCATCGTCGCATCTTTTCCATCGCGGAGCTGAATTATGCGAGCGGCCCACACGAGCGCGGCAGCTGTACCGGCTGGCCGCGGCTCGGCGATGATGTTTTCCCTCGGAATTGGCGACAGCAACGCGCGGATCGATTTGACGAGGCTCGCGTTGGTCAGGATCAGGGTATGCGATGGATCGACGATCGGTGCCAGCCGGTCGATCGCATCCTGAAGGAGCGGCTTGCCCGTCGCCAAAGGAAGCAACTGCTTTGGACGCTCCGGCGTGCTGAGTGGCCAGAAGCGCGACCCCACACCACCGGCGAGTACGACCGCCCAACGGCTCACTCGCTGATTATTCCCGCTTCGTCAGGCGCTCCGGTCAAACGCGCCACAAGCGCGTAGAGCTTCTTGGGGCTGAAGGGCTTCGTGAGAAATTGCGTGGCGCCAAGGGCGAGAGCATCGCGCTCGTGCTTCGCATCGCCGCCCGCAGTGAGGATGATGCACGGAAGGGATTTGAACTTCTCCTGCTCGCGAACGTGACGGAGCACATCGAGTCCGCTCAGCCGCGGCATCATCAGATCGAGCAGAACAAGATCGAGCTTGTCCTCTCCATTGATGAAATCCAGCGCTTCCTGCCCGTCGTAAGCGATGCTCACGCGAAACGGTCCCTGCTCGAGCTTCATCTTTATGATGCGCCCGATGTGGGGTTCGTCGTCAGCGATGAGTATGTGACAAAGGCGGGTCGAGGGTTCGCTCATGCTATATCAGGGACGCGATGTTTCCACGGTAGCGACGTACGTCAAAAAGAAGTCCACCGAGATCCGCCGACGGACGAAGCAGAACCAACAGCAGAGTGTCGTCGGCAAGTGCGGCAACGATCGCGTACCCTTTCTGGTGCTCGAGTATCGCGGTGTTGACCGGACCCTGGAGCGTCGCGCGGCCCAGGCTCTCAGCTTCCGCAACCAGTGCGGGCACCCGCGCGGCGAGATCTTCGTTGTTGAGGCCGGGAGCGGCGAATCCTTCGATCAGCAGCCCGTCTTTGCCCAGAACGAGAACGGCATCAACTCCCGGTCGCTGGCGGAGCGCGGTGGTAAAGTCTCGAATGTTGGGCATTTGTCAGGAGAGAAGTTGCGAAGCTAGGAATGGTCGGCAATGAAGTCAAGCAGGGCAATCGCTTGAACTGCCGTAAGTTACGGGGTATTATCGAGAGCAACCCCTCCAGTCTTTTTCCTGTCTCATACTGAATGAAAGCACGTCTCGTTTTACTCGCGACGATGTCTGTCGTTGTTGGTCTCGCAGCCTGCGGCGATCCGACCAACGTTACCGCCAACGTACCGACCTCCGTCGATACACTTTCGGTATTCGCGCTGTCGGGCTCGCCGCCGTCCTATCCGAGCGGTATCGCCATTGTTTCCCGGCAGCCGGTGAAGGTCGACGGCTTTGCGAACTTCGATATCGCGTTCGACATCGCTCCCAACGGCGACGCGATAATCTACCCGGTAAAGCTGGTGGTCAGCTCTCCGGGCGGGTCGAGACCTGTCGGACTGCAGAAAGTCGCTGGCACTTTCGATCAGGTCAGCACCGCCCCGAAGGACGGGTATCAGACCGACACCGCCGTCGTGCTGGCCCCGGGTGAAACGGCAACGATCAAGTCGCCTCACAATACGGTTGGCGATATCTGCCAGTTCGCGATTGATGCCAACATCTTCGCCAAGGTCGCAGTCGACAGCGTGAACCTCGCGACTCGCAGGATGTACCTGCGGCTGGGCCTCGATCCGAATTGCGGATTCCGTTCGTTTGCGGAAGGAATTCCCAAGACCTGATTTGTGCACGACCTGAGAATGGTGCGCGAGCAAATCGACGCTCTGCGCGCCGGTCTGCGGCGCCGCGGAGTCCTCGACGCGCTCTCCCCGACGATCGAGCGCGCGGTAGACCTCGACAGAACTCGCCGCGAAACGATTCAAGCGGTCGAGGAACGCAAGGCCGCCCGTAACGCTGTCAGCCAGCAAGTAGGACAGCGCAAGCGCGCCGGTGAGTCCGCAGACGACCTGCAGGTTCAGTCCCGCGCTCTCGGCGAAGAAATAGCGCGTCTGGATAGCGAGCTTGCCGCCACCCAGTCAGAGCTGTCGGCAATTCTCCTCGAACTCCCCAACATCACTCTCGATCAGGTTCCGGCCGGCGGAGAGGAAAACAACGTCGTAGTCAGGAGCTGGGGCGAGCCGCGCGACGGCGCGCGCGTTCAGCCACACTGGGAAATCGGTACCAGGCTCGGCCTCATCGATTTCGAGCGCGGCGCGAAGATCAGCGGCTCGGGGTTCATCGTTTTCCGCAACAAGGGAGCAACGATGGTGCGCGCTCTCATGAATCTCATGCTCGACATCCACACCCGGGAGCACGGATATCAGGAGACCTGGGTTCCGGTGGTGGTGAATCGCGCGAGCATGACGGGCACGGCGCAGCTGCCGAAGTTCGAAGAAGACATGTATGGCCTGAACGATGAGGATCTCTTTCTGATTCCCACCGCCGAAGTTCCGCTGACGAACCTCTTTCGCGATGAGATCCTCGCGGAAAGCGAGCTCCCGGAAGCGGTGACCGCGTACTCGGCCTGCTTTCGGCGTGAGGCCGGTGCCGCCGGCAAGGACACCCGCGGGCTCCTTCGCGTCCACGAGTTCGACAAGATCGAGCTCGTCCGCATCACCGCCCCTGAAAATTCTGCCGAGCAGCTCGAGCTGCTCACGGGCCATGCAGAAAAAATCCTGCAGCTGCTCGAGCTACCGTATCGAGTCGTGCGACTGGCTTCTGGCGACACCGGGTTTGCCAGCGCGCACACCTACGACCTCGAGACTTTTGCGCCTGGTGTCGGGAAATGGCTGGAGGTGTCGTCGTGCAGCAATTTCACCGATTTTCAGGCGCGTCGCGCCAACATCCGCTACAAACCCGTTGACGGCGGCAAGCCGCGCTTCGTCCACACGTTGAACGGCTCGGGCCTCGCGTTTCCGCGGATCATCGCGTCAATTCTGGAGCACCATCAGCAGGAGGATGGCAGCGTGCGCATCCCCACTGCGCTCAGAACCTATCTCGGCGCCGAGCGCCTGAGCTGAAAATGCGCCGGCTGGCTCCGGTCACGCTCATCACGATCGGCGTCCTGACGCTGCTCGCGTGGTACGTCATTTACACGCGCACAGTGGTGCACGAGCTCCGCGTCGAAGCGTCACGTGTCGGTCTCATGTACGCACGCGTCTACAACGGCTTGAGCGATCCAAACCCCGACGCGGCGAACGCCGCACTGCTGGATCTATCGCGTCACATTCGCGAGTCCGGAGTGCCGATGATTCTCGCGAACGACGCAGGGAGCCCGACCGACACCGCGAACCTGCCTTTCACGGCCGGACTGAAATCGGCGCAGATGCACGGCTACATCCTCGAGCTCGATCGCCAGAACGTGCCGATAGTCGAGCCAGGGTTGGGAACCGTCCACTTCGGAAATACGCCACTGGTGCGTGGGCTGATACTGATCCCCGTTCTTCAGTCGATTCTGATTGGAATGGTTCTCATAGCTGGCGCCTACGCGTTGCGCACCCGCGGCCGCGCCGACCGCGAGCAAATCTGGGCGGGCATGGCGCGCGAGTCAGCGCACCAGCTGGGGACGCCGCTCTCGAGCATCAGCGGCTGGATCGAGCTGCTGCGCGAGACCGATCCCGAGCCGACGACGGTTGCAGCGATCGATCACATGGAAGCGGATCTCGAGCGGCTCAAGCGGGTCGCGCACCGGTTCGAGCGTATTGGCCGGCCCCCGCGGCAGGAATCGGTGGATCTCGGAGATCTGGTCGAGCGCGTCGCCGCCTATTTCCGCGCCCGCGTTCCAACGCTCGCGCAGCGGGTGACGGTGAGCTCGTCGCATCAGGGCGACCTCTCTATCAAGGGGGACGCCGTGCTTCTGGAGTGGGCGCTCGAATCCCTTACCAAGAATGCGATCGACGCATTAGCGGGACGCGACGGACGAGTCGAGATATCCGCGGAGTCGTTGCCCGAAGGCAGAGTCCGCGTTCGGGTCTCGGACGACGGCCCCGGAATTCCCCGCGAGATACGCCACCAGATTTTTGATCCGGGTTTCTCCACCAAGGAGAAAGGATGGGGGATCGGGCTCTCGCTAGCGCGGCGCATCGTTCGCGACAGCCACGGCGGCGAACTTTTTCTCGTTCCCACCGAGCGAGGCGCGACCTTTGACATGGTGCTCGGCTAGATTGTGATGATGTCGGAATCATCGAACACAGCAACAGTGGAAAAGACTGAACCGCTCGCTGGCCTCAACCCGGCACAGCGTGAAGCGGTTCTGCATTTCGAAGGGCCGATGCTGGTGCTGGCAGGGGCCGGATCCGGCAAGACGCGCGTGCTCACCACCCGTATCGCGCGCCTGATCGAGCATCACGGGGTCGATCCTTCGCGGATCCTGGCGGTGACGTTCACGAACAAGGCCGCGGGCGAAATGAGGGAGCGAATCGCGCGACTCCTTGGCGAGGAGCCGAAAGGGATGTGGAGCGGAACGTTCCACGCGATCGGCGCGCGGATTCTCCGTACATCGGCGCCCCAGGTCGGCCGCACATCGAGCTTCACGATCTATGACGAGGACGACTCGCTTGGCGTGGTGAAGCGCCTCATGGAGCGTGAAGGAATTTCGCCGAAGCAGTGGAGCCCGAAGGTTATCTCCGGTTTGATCTCCGATGCGAAGAACGCGCTGGTGCCGCCCGCGGAATATGAAAAGCTGGCGATGGACCCGGTGTCTCGCGCCGCGGCCAAGGTTTATAGATCGCTCGAGCCGACACTGAGAGCTGCCAACGCCGTGAGCTTCGACGACCTTCTCGTGCTGCCGGTCGAGATCTTCCGAAACGATGAAAGGACACTCGCCCGATACCGCGACCGCTTTCAGTTCATTCTCGTCGACGAATACCAGGACACGAACCGCGCGCAATTCCAGTTTATCAAACTCCTCGGCAGTGCGCACAGCAACGTCGTCGTTGTGGGAGACGACGACCAGTCGATCTACGGTTGGCGCGGCGCGGATATCCGAAACATTCTCGATTTCGAGAAGGAGTTCGCCTCGGCGAAGGTCGTGCGTCTCGAAGAGAACTATCGCTCTACGCCTGACATTCTTCACGTAGCCAACGCCGCCATCACCCAGAACGTTGGTCGGAAGGGGAAGACGCTCCGCGCCACGCGGGGGGGTGGTGAGCGGGTGAGTCTGGTCGCCACACTCGACGAACGCGACGAAGCGGATTTCGTGCTCGAGGAAATCAAAGCGCGACAGACGCGAGAGAATCGCGGCTTAAAGGACTTCGCAGTCCTGTATCGCACCAACGCGCAAAGCCGCGCGCTCGAGGATGCCCTTCGACGCGAGGCAATTCCGTATCGCCTCGTGGGATCGGTTCGATTCTACGATCGTCGCGAAATCCGCGACTTGATGTCGTATCTCAAGCTGATCGCAAACCCGTCCGACGAAGAGGCGTTCCGACGGGCGATCTCGGTTCCCAAGCGCGGCATCGGCGATACTACTGTCGATGCTCTGGCTGCCCGCGCTCGCGAGAGCCGTGTGTCTCTCTCGGAAGTCGCATCCCGCGAGGATCTCCAGGAGTCACTCAGGCCGGCTGCCCGAAAAGCACTTGCTGATTTCTCGCGGTTGATCGCGAGTTTGCGCGAGCGCGCGAAGGACACCAGCGTCGATGTCTTGATACAGGAGCTCATCGCCGAGATCCGTTACGCCGAGTACCTGCAGTCGGAGGGGCCGGAATCCGCGCGCGATCGTATTGAGAACATCAGCGCGCTGATCGACGGCGCGGCCGAAACGGTAATCGACGACGGCGGGGAGGTGGGACTTACTCCGCTCGACCATTTTCTGCAGCGGGCGATGCTCGTCGCCGGTGCCGACGCGCTGGATCCATCTGCCGACGCGGTAACATTGATGACGCTCCACAACGCGAAGGGGCTCGAGTATCCCGTTGTATTTCTGACCGGCCTCGAGGACGGACTGTTTCCGCTTGCTCAATCCTTCGACGATCCTCCGAAGCTAGAGGAAGAGCGTCGCCTCTTCTATGTCGGTATCACCCGTGCCGAGGAAAAGCTCTACCTGTCTCACACAGAGATGCGGCGGCGCAATGGCGAGCTGTTGCCGTCGATCCAGTCTCGCTTTCTGCGCGAGATCGCCGGCGCCCATCTCGACGAAAAGAAAACCATGCGTGTTACCGCGATGGGGCGCGGGCGGGGCGGTTCCGGTCGGGAGGGAAGCAGCTACAGCGGCGCTTACCCAGCGCGCCGAACGTACGACGTTCCTTCCTGGCGCCGCGCCGCGCCGATCGCCGAAGCAGAGGCATCACAGGACGAGCCGCGTTACGTGAAAGGCGAGCGCGTCCGCCACAAACTATTCGGCGACGGCTCGATCGCCGAGCTCTCCGGAGTTGGGCGCGAGGTGAAGGCAGTCATCGATTTCGACGACGAAGCCGTTGGCAGAAAGACCATCAAGCTGGCGTACACCACACTCGAGCGCGGTCAGGAATAATGGCGGTCACACGCGAGGACGTCCTTCACATCGCCGATCTCGCTCGACTCGGCATCGACAGTGCGCGGGCTGACGCGCTGACGCGGGAGCTGAGCGCCATTCTCGCACACATGGATGTTCTGTCCCAAGTCGATACCAGTCACGTTGCGCCAGCTGCCGAATCCGGAACCGCTGGAACACCGTTGCGATCGGACGATCGGGAAGCGCCCCTGATGGAAGGAGTGCTCGAATCCTTCGCTCCATCAATGCGAGATGGATTCTTCATCGTGCCCCGACTGTCCACACACGAAGATCCGGTCGAGGACGGCGCTTGAGCCTGGAGAACTTCGAAACGCTTCGCGCTGCAGAGATCTCGGCAGCGGTGCGCGGTGGTGAGATTTCGACGGCAGAGACAGTCCGGGCTTCCTTCGAACGGGCGCGCAACATCGGCGCAGGTGCGGACGCGCTCAACATTTTTCTGCACGCCGACGAAGGCGCGAGTCTGCGGGAAGCGGATTCGATGCGGGAGCGTGTCCAGGCCGCGGCGGACATCGGCGTTCTCGCCGGAGTTCCTGTAGCCGTTAAAGACAACATCGCCACGCTTGGGCTCCCCACTACCTGCGCATCGAGAATTCTCGGCGGCTACGTCAGTCCGTTCGAGGCGACCGCGATCACCAGGCTGCGCGCCAACGGAGCATTGATCGTTGCCAAGACGAACATGGATGAGTTCGCCATGGGTTCGTCCACCGAGAACAGCGCGTTCGGTCCCACGCGCAATCCTCACGACGTCCGCTGCGTCGCGGGTGGATCATCGGGAGGCTCGGCGGCGGCCGTCGCCGCAGGCATCACTCCGATTGCGCTGGGGTCTGAGACCGGCGGGTCAGTCAGACAGCCAGCTGCATTTTGTGGAGTCGTTGGCGTCAAGCCTACGTATGGGCGCGTGAGCCGTTACGGTCTGGTTGCATTTGCATCTTCGCTCGATCAGATCGGAGTCGTCGGCCGCACCGTCGACGATGCCGCGCTCGGTCTGGAATCGATCGCCGGCTTCGACAAGATGGATTCCACCAGCTCGGACGCTGAGGTTCCGATCTACAGACTTTCCGCTCTGGGTAAACCGGCACCAGAGGCGAAACACCCGGACACCGAAGCGATGCGCATCGGCCGGAGCCCTGTTCCGCTTCCACCGCCGCCGGACGAGCAGACGCTCGCTGGTGTCGTCATCGGGAAACCGAAGGAATATTTTCCCGAAACTCTCGATGACAGCATTAGAGATCACTGTGAGCGCGCGCTCGATCGGTTTCGGTCGATGGGTGCAACTATTCGCGAGATCTCGCTACCGCGATCGCCGCTGGCGATTCCCGTCTACTATATCCTCGCCCCAGCGGAGGCTTCGTCCAACCTCGCCCGATTCGATGGAGTTCGTTACGGGCTGCGTGTGGATCCGGGGAAGGGACTCAAGCCGATGTACGAGGCAACGCGTTCGCAGGGATTCGGTGAGGAGGTTACAAGGCGCATTCTGCTCGGCACCTACGTTCTATCCGCCGGATACTACGATGCGTATTACAGGAAAGCCCAGGCCGTCCGCGCGCTCATCGCTGATGATTTCCGTGCCGTCTTCACGAGCGGTGTTCACGCGATCTTTACGCCGACAACTCCGACGCCTGCTTTTCCGATCGGAGCCATCAGCGACCCGTACGAGATGTATCTGAACGACATCTTCACCGTGACGGCAAACCTCGCGGGAGTTCCGGCGATCTCCGTACCGATCGGCCGGGTGCGAAGACTGCCGGTCGGCGGACAGATCATCACGGCGCATTTCGATGAGTACATGATGTTCCGGGTCGCCTATGCGCTCGAGGCGTCTCTCGGCACGGAGGCGCATCAATGACCGCCGGGCGCTACGAGATGGTCGTGGGCCTCGAGGTGCACGTCCAGCTGAAGACCCGCTCGAAAGCCTTTTGCGGTTGTTCGACCGACTTCGGCGCGCCACCGAACGTCAACACCTGCCCGGTGTGTCTCGCCCTACCCGGCGCGCTGCCTGTTCTCAACCAGCACGCGGTGGAGCTTGGTGTGCGCGCGGCGCTCGGACTCGGCTGCACGATCAATCCGGTCTCCGTATTCGCCCGTAAGAACTATTTCTATCCGGATCTTCCGAAGGGATATCAGATCTCCCAATTCGACGAGCCTCTGGCCACGGGCGGTCACCTCGTGATTGGCAAGGCTGAAAACGGCGCGAACATTCAGGTCGGCATCACGCGCCTTCATATGGAAGAAGACGCGGGCAAGTCGATCCACGATCGCTATCCAGCTGCGACTGCGATCGATCTCAATCGCGCAGGAGTACCGCTTATAGAGATCGTGAGTGAGCCCGACATTCGGACTTCCGCTGACGCGGGGGCGTATCTCCGTACACTGAAGCAGATCCTTCAGTACCTCGACGTCAGCGACGTCAGCATGGAGGAGGGAAGCCTTCGGGTCGACGCCAATATCAGCGTCCGACCGACGGGCCAGGCAAAGCTCGGAACGAAGACCGAAGTGAAGAACATGAATTCGTTTTCCGCCGTAGAGCGCGCGCTCGATGCGGAGTACGCGCGCCAGGTCGCATTGATCGAGTCCGGCGGCAAAGTTCAGCAACAGACTCTGCTCTGGGACGGAGCTCGCGAAACTGTCCGTCCGAGCCGGACCAAAGAAGGAAGTCACGACTATCGATACTTCCCGGAGCCCGATCTGCGCCCGCTTCTTCTCGACGAGAAGTGGATTAGCGACGCGCGCAAGAAACTTCCCGAGCTGCCTGATGCCCGGAAGATGCGTTTCACCACCGAGTACACAATCGCGGCGGGCGAAGCCGAACAACTAACCGCATCTCCATCACTGGCGGATTACTACGAAGCGGTGGCGCGCGCCTCGAAGGACGGGAAAGCCGCTTACAACTGGGTGATGGGTGAAGTGCTCGCTTCGCTCCGCGCATCGGGGCAGGACATCGCTCTGTTCCGCGTTCGTCCCGCGGATCTCGCGCAGCTGTTGAATCTCGTCCGGGACGGGGCGATAAGCCACACCGCTGCCAAGCGCGTCTTCGCCGGAATGCTTGAGACAGGCAAACCTGCGGCGCAAATCGCCGCCGACGAGGGGCTCACCCAGGTCGGGGACGAGGGCGCGATCGCGACGTGGGTCGCGGAAGTTCTCGACGAGCACCCGGAAGAAGCAAAGCGCTATCTCTCCGGAGAGAAAAAGCTGCAGGGAGTTCTCGTAGGCTTCGTGATGAAGAAATCGAAAGGCCGCGCTGACCCGAAGCGCGTCAATCAGTTGCTGTCGGCGCGCGGCGGGTAAAGTGGCTCAGGCAAACCGTTAGCAAAGCGCAGCACCGAGCGCGGCATTCCAAAGTGATGCTGCGCCTGCTCGCGGACGTGGTCCTCGCCACCGCGGCGTAGAGCTGCCCGTCTCACCTTCTTTGCTTCACGCAGCGGAGTGGTGCCCGCGGGGTCCAGCTTGAACGGCTCGGCGCGATCCATTCGTCCCAGCAGATCGACGATGTAGTCGAACGCCCGGCCCATGTAGTCGCCGACTTCTGATTCGGTCAGATCCCAGCGGCTCTTCTCTTCGACCAGATGGAAAATGCGCTGCCACGATTCGGTGTCGGCGACATACACCATCCCGCGAAAGATCCGCCGGTTGGTTGGCGTGCTGAAGATCGTCGGACTGAGAATGCGATCTAGGTGCTCGTCGCTGTGTGAGTGATCGCGCAGTATCAACTGCTTTGCCGTGCGACTGAATCGCTCTCCGATATGGGTATCGAACCGGCTCTCCCAGTAGCTGTGGCCGAGGGCCGCAGTGGACGATGTAATGGTGAGCTGATGCGGAACGAAGTAGTTGTGCGCGACAGAATCGGCGGCGAGGTGCGCGAGGTAGCCCAGCGCAAAGGAGCGCAAGGCTTCCGACTCGGCGTTGTCGTGGATCTCGAAGCCGACGTTCCACGAGTGGCAGTGGCGCCCCGCGGCCGCGTACTTCTTGGCGATGCTCGTGTCAGCGGCAATCGAGCCGTAGAGAAAATCGTACGGAAACGCTGAGAGCAGCTCAGCGATGCTGGAAGGAAGTAGAGACAGCGACCGCATCACCGCCTCTCCCAGAAAGATGTGCGTCCCGGGAGTCCAGGCGTGCGCGACAGACGGCGTCAGCATGAGCAGCAGCATGACTGCCGACAGCACGCTGAAGACGGTGACGGCGCGCGGTAAAGCGCGCATCGTCACGGGAGCGCTAAATGCCGATCCGCTTACGCTGACGGCGGACGGCTTTGCGAAGATCGTCGAGCTCGCCTCTTACCACGTCGTTGATCGCCTCGCGGGCGGTGTCGACGTAGTCGCGCACCTGATCTACCACGTCGTCAACGGGAATCCGGTCCACCAGTTCACTGCCGCGATCCATCGCGGTATTGAAACCACGTTTCGCGCGCGGACCGGCCCACCGGGCTCCTTCCATGGCGCGCTCCCCGGCCCAGCGTGCTCCCTCGAGTCCGCGGTCACCCGCCCATTTCGCTCCACCAAGGCCGGCCATTCCCGCGAGCGCGGCGCCTCGCCCGGCGTACCGAACCAATGGCCCCACCGGACGACGCCCAGATGGCCCGCGTCTGAGCAGCAGGGTGACTCCGGCTCCGACGGCTGCGCCGATGAGGGCCGCCGTCAGCAGGTCGTATTGCTGCTCACGATCCTCGTCCAGTTCCATCTCTGGGTCTGACGCGCGGGCGCGGTTTCTCCCAACCGTCGGCTCTGTCTTCGTCGTAGTCCCCATCGGTCCAATCCTCCTCGTCAAAAGCCTGGTTGATTCCAGTTCTCACGCCGCGAATTGTGGATGCGGTTGTCACGAATGCCGACTCCGCCTCCTCCTGAACCACTTCCAGCAGCGCGTTGAGCTGTTTGATCCTGTCTTCAGCTGACGCCGCCGCCTGCTGCAACCGCTGGTTCACCGCGGCCACTGTCTGACTCACCTGCTGCACGTCGACGCGAATAGCTGTTGAGATATAATCGACGTTGTCCGCTATAGCGCTGGCGTGGCGCATCAGCGGGTTCACGTCGCCATAGATCTTGTCCAGCATGTCGCTGACTTTCTTGTAGCTTTTCCGAAAATTCCACGCTGCCGGTATCAGCGCAGCCGATAGTACGATGATGGTGATGGTCATGACGGCGCTCGCAACGCTCGTCACCTTTTCAAACCATCCGGCTTCCGGCGCGACCACCTTCGTGAAGAGCGTGTCCCGAACAGCGGGAACAGCCTGCAACAGCAGCTCCGTACCGCTTCCGATCCATGCCGTCATGTACGCGAAGTGTGCAAGGGAGAGGCCATTTTGCGGGGAGTTTCCGCGAACGGTACAAAGAGTGCTCAGTGCGATATATTTTCGCAACACGCACTCACATCGACCGTAAACAACATGCCAGCAGTTCAGTTCGTGGTCGAGGGTGGCAAGACCCTCAACGGATGCATTCGCCCTTCTGGAAACAAGAACGCCGCGCTGCCGATCGTCGCCGCGGCGCTGATATCGCCCAATCCTGTTCATCTGAGGAACGTTCCTCGTATCCGGGATATCGAGACGCTGGTGGAGCTCATTCGCTCGGTCGGCGCATCGATGGAGTGGGTCGGACGGAATGAACTGGATGTTCACGCCAAGGATCTCCGCCCCGCCGATCTGAATCCAACGCTTTGCGCGAAAATCCGGGCGTCGATTTTGTTGGCGGCGCCACTTCTAGCCCGCTGCGGCCAGGTGACGCTTCCCCCGCCCGGTGGTGACGTAATCGGACGTCGCCGCCTCGACACCCACTTCCTCGCTCTGGAACAGCTCGGCGCCAGCTTCACTCACGGCAAGATGATCGACATGCGCGTCGGGGGCTTCAAAGGCGCCGACGTCTTTCTCGACGAGCCGAGCGTTACTGCCACCGAAAATGCGCTCGTCGCCGCTTCGGCGGCCAAGGGCACGACGATACTCCGTAACGCCGCCAGCGAGCCGCATGTCCAGGATCTGGCGAACTTCCTCATCGCGCTCGGCGCCGAGATCGATGGCGTGGGCACGAACACGATGACGATTCAGGGCGGGAGGTCGCTGGGAACGAAAGAGGTTACTTACACCATTGGTCCAGACCACATTGAGGTCGGGTCCTTCATCGGGTTGGCCGCAGTTACCAGGTCGACCCTGACCATCGAAAGTGCGGGTGTAGAGCATCTGCGCTCCACTCGAATGGGCTTCTCGCGTCTTGGCATCGAGTGCGAGGTGAAAGGTCAGGACCTCATCGTTCCCGGCGAACAGTCGCGCAAGATTCAGAGCGACATGGGTGGTCACGTGCCCAAGCTGGAAGATCAGCCCTGGCCGGCGTTCCCGGCCGATACGATGTCGATTGCCATCGTCACGGCGACTCAGTGCGAAGGCCTGATCCTCATGCACGAGAAGATGTTCGAATCGCGCATGTTCTTCGTCGACAAGCTCTCGACCATGGGCGCTCGCATCGTTCTTTGCGATCCACATCGCGCACTCGTGCACGGGCCGTCTCGCCTTCGCGGTGCGTTCCTCGAATCCCCTGACATTCGAGCGGGGATGGCACTGCTCCTCGCCGCATTATGCGCAGACGGTACGAGCTTCATCAACAACGTCGGCCAGATCGAGCGCGGTTACGAGCGCATCGACGAGCGCCTCAACCTGCTCGGCGCATCAATCACTCGCGTTGACGATCGCAGGCAGTAGCGTTTCGGAAGTTCCGAAAGAAGTCATCACCGACTTCGAGAGTTGGGGAATTCGCGCGTTCACCACTACAAGAGACGCCGGCTCCTTTAGCCTCTCGGGAACTGAGCCGGTCAACGAGGTGATGGGCCGGTGGACCGCGGTTCAGCGCGAGTTATCGGACACTGCGCGGCGGCTGGCCACGATTCGACAGATCCACGGCACTCGGGTTCTGGTGCACACCGGTGGCTGGGAGGGATTCCTGAGAGGCGAAGAAGCGGACGGCCAGATCGCCTCAGAGAAGGGCATCGGTCTGGCGATCGGCGTCGCGGACTGTGTCCCGGTCTTTATCGCGCATCCTTCGGGGATTGTCGCGCTTCTCCATTCAGGCTGGCGGGGGACCGCCGCGCACATCACCACAGAGGCGATCGCCGCGCTCGCCCGGTACGGTCTTCCCCCGGATGAGCTCGCGATCCATCTGGGACCGGCGATCTGTGGGCGTTGTTATGAGGTGAGCGCCGATGTTCGCGAACAGCTCACCGGTCAACCGGTTACGAGGCCCGGCCACGTCGACCTCCGGTCGCTAATCGCCGAGCATGCAACGGAGACGGGAGTCCAGAAGATCACGGTGAGTCCCTCCTGTACCAAATGCGATAACGATCGCTTCTTTTCGCACCGGGCCGGCGATAAGGGCAGACAGATCGGAGTGATCGCCGCGCAGGCTTGATAAGCGCCTGCGCCCCTCGTACATTGCATAGGGCGTTCAACTCGGCGGCCAACTGATGTGGGGATCCCCCCACATTTTTTTATCTCTTCGATTGACCTCGAAGCTGCATGAACGACACGCTGGAAACTCTTGTGGCTGCGGAAATTAAGCCACTTGGGCTTGAACTTTTTGAACTGAAGGTCGGTGGCAGCAGAAACCGCCCTGTTCTCGACATTCGTGTCGAGCGCGAGGACGGCGAAAAAGTGACGGTCGACAATTGTGCGGCGGCATCTCGCGCGATCGAGACCAGGCTCGACGCCCAGAATTTCGGCGACCAAAGATACGTTCTGGAAGTGTCGTCTCCGGGAATCGAGCGACCGCTTCGGAATGGCAAAGATTGGAAAAAGTTCGTCGGCAGGACGGCGGTGGTTACCGCGAACGTTCCGGGTGATCCGGCCGGACGCCGAACGGATGAAGTGGAGATCGCCGGCGTCGAAGGTGACCCGGGTCAGGAAATCGTGATTGTGCGCAACGAGCGCGGCGACGAGCGGAGGTTTCCGCTCGCTGCGGTCGAGAAGGCGCGGCTGGCTTTTCATTGGAATAGGTAGGGTTGAGACATGGCGGCTTCAGTAGAAATTCTGACGGCGATCCGCGAGTTGACGAACTCGAAGCAGATCGACCGGGCCGAATTGCACGGGCTTCTCGAGGACGGCATCAATGCCGCACTCGCGAAGAAGCACGGACCTACGGTACAGGCTGAGGTCGACATTGATGAGAACAAGGGTGCGATCCGCATCGTTCTCCTCAAGACCGTCGTGGAAGAAGTGACCGACTCCGCCAGTCAGATCTCCCTCGAGGAAGCGCGATTCGAGGACCCTGATTTCCAGATCGGCGACCAGATGGAAATTCCGGTCGACTTCGCCGAGTTTGGACGCACTGCGGTCCAGGCAGCCAAACAGCGGATCATTCAGAGGGTTCGCGAAGGCGAGAGATCGAAGATTCGTGACGAGTTCTCGAGCCGGGTGGGCGACCTTTTATCCGGTGAAGTTCAGCAGATCGAGCGCGGCAAGCTTGTCATCATGCTCAACAAGTTTCGCGAGGCGGAAGCGATCATTCCTTACCGCGAGCAGAACCACCGCGAGCACTTCCACCAGGGAGATCCGATCCGCGCTGTCCTGAAGCGCGTCGAGGAGACACCGAAGGGACCCCGCCTCGTTCTGAGCCGGGCCGATGCGCTTTTCGTGAAAGCGTTGTTCAAGCTCGAGGTGCCTGAGATCCAGCAGAATCTCGTCGAGATTCGCGCCAGCGCGCGCGAGGTCGGCAGCCGTACCAAGATCGCCGTCTTCTCGCGGGACGATTCAGTGGATCCGGTTGGCGCTTGCGTTGGCCTCAAGGGCTCGCGCGTGCAGGCTGTCGTCAACGAGCTCGGCGGCGAGCGCATCGACATTGTCCCTTGGTCGTCCGATCCCGAGCGCTTCGCCAAGCTGGCTTTGGCCCCGGCGCGTGTGGCCCGGGTGTTCAGCGATCCCGGAACGAAGACGATTCAGGCCATCGTGGACGAGGATCAGCTCTCCCTCGCCATCGGTCGCAACGGGCAGAACGTCAGGCTCGCATCCGAGCTCACCGAGTGGAAGATCGAGCTTTACTCCAGCCGTGAATGGATGGAGCGTGGCAGCGATCAGCCCATTTTTGCTCCGCTGCCGACCGACGAGCCCGTTTCTGGAGTGAATCCGCGTCTGGCCGAACTGGATGGGATGCAGCCGGCAACGGTTGCGGTTTTGGAAGATGCTGGATACCGGACCCTAGACGACATCATTGATCTCGAGCGCGAAGATTTCCTCCGTCTGCCGGGAATCGCTCCGGAAGAGGCGGATCGCCTCATGGCCATTATCAACGAGCTGACCACCGACGAAGCGCCCGAGACGGGTGACGAAGCCGTAGCGGCGACTTCCGCGGATTCGGAAGCCGGTACGGAGATGGAGTCGGAGGGTGGCAGCCCGGCAGGAGATGTCACCGATAGTGAAGGCGTAAAGCCGGAATAAGCGAATGGACGCCGCTCAACACCGCAAACTCATCGGCCTCATCGGTCTCGGAGTGCGCGGCCGGGGTGCGATAGTCGGCGTCCAGCAGGTTAGAGAGGCGGCGCGGCGCGGCAAGTTACAGCTGGCTATTGCGGCACCCGACGCTTCTAGCAACAGTTTGGAGAAAGTGCTTCCGCTGCTTCACGCACGCGGGATCATGGTGGTCGCCGGGCCTCCGGCCACCGAGCTCGGCTCGGCGGCTGGCCGTGAGACGGCGGCAGTGATTGGAATAGTGGATAAAGGTCTCGCAAAGGGAATTCGGGCGCTCAGTCCGGAGACGATGCGGGATGTCCGTCAGGATTTGGAGGAGTAGGGTTGAGCAAGCTTCGAGTGCACGATCTGGCAGGCGAATTTGGGGTTTCCAGTGACGAGGTGATCAACCTCCTTCGCCAGATGGATGTACCTGTCCGTAGCCACCTCAGTCCATTGAGCGACGATCAGGTCGCTCGCATCCGCGCCCGTTGGGAGCGCGAGAAACGCGCACGCGTCGCGGCGCCGCCAGCTGCCACGCGTCGCCGTCGTGGGACGCCTGCGGCTCCTCCGGCTCCCGAGCCCAAGCCAGAAGTCGCCGCCGCTGATGCGACCAGCGTCCGTCGGCGCCGCCGCGTGGCGGAGCCGGTGGCAGAAGTTCCAGTCGTGGAAGAAGCCGCGCCGGTGCCAGTTGCCAAGGCCCCCGCCGCCGCGCCGCCAAGCGTAATTCCGCCGGCCCCAATCGCCGCCACCCCTGTGGAAGCTCCGCCGATGGAGCGGCCACGGCCGCATGCGCCACCGCCGCCGATGCGACATGCTCCGTCAGCGCCGCCTGCGACCGCTTCCCATGGTGTCGAGCGTGGTGACACGCGCGAACGTCAGCGCCCGCAACCTGTAGTTCCCGGCGCCCCGCGCCCGCGGCCGATCGCGACCGGCGCGCCGTACACACCTCCGCGCCCAGTTGCATCCGCTGCACCCGGCACCGGAACCGCTCCGCCACGGCGAGAGGAGCGCAACACCGGCCGTGGTGAAGATCGCGGCGCTCGCCGTGGCAAAAAAGGTAAGCGCGGCGTCGATCAGGAAGCGGTGCAGGCCAACATTGGGAAGACGATGGCGACGATGCGCGGTCCGATCCGCCGCGGCGCCGCTCGTCGCGCGGAAGATGGCAGCTATCGCGAAGAGCTCGCCGCGCAACGTCAGGCGGAAGTCGAGCGCGAGAAGAAGACTGTTCGCGTCAACGAATTCATCACTGTCAGCGAGCTGGCGCAGATTCTCAAGACGCCCGCCGTCCAGATCGTCGGCTTTGCCTTCAAGAACCTGGGGCTGATGGTCACCATCAATCAGCGCCTCGACTTCGATCAGATCGAGCTGATCGCCGGAGAATTCGGATTCCAGGCGGTGAAGGAAGAGGAGTACGCCGCCGATCTTAACGCGCCGGCTGCTCCCGAGGATACCAGCGAGCAGCTGGAGTCGCGACCGCCGGTGGTCACGATCATGGGTCACGTCGATCACGGCAAAACGTCGTTGCTGGATTACATCCGCAAATCGAACGTCGTTGCCGGCGAGTCGGGCGGTATCACCCAGCACATCGGCGCGTACAACGTGGCGCTGGCTGGCGGCAAGCACATCACCTTCCTCGATACGCCCGGCCACGAAGCTTTCACCGCGATGCGCGCCCGTGGCGCGCAGGTTACGGACATCGTTGTGCTCGTCGTAGCCGCTGACGATCAGGTAATGCCACAGACCATTGAAGCCATTTCGCACGCCAAGAATGCCGGCGTGCCGATGATCGTGGCCATCAACAAGATCGACGTCCCCGGCGCGAACCCGATGAAGGTGAAGCAGGATCTCCTTCAGCATGGGGTCGTCCTCGAGGAGTTCGGTGGCACCGTTCTCTCGAGCGAGGTGTCGGCCAAGAAGGGAACCAACATCGATTCGCTTCTCGATCAGATTCTGCTGCAGGCGGAGATTCTCGACCTAAAGGCGAATCCGAATCGCACAGCGACCGGAGCCGTGGTCGAGGCCCAGCTCGATCCAGGAAAGGGCCCGGTGGCTACGATTCTGATCAGCAACGGAACGCTGCATGTCGGTGACGACTTCATCTGCGGTATGTACTCGGGCCGCGTGCGAGCGCTGCTCGACGAGCGTGGCCGCAACATCAAGGACGCGGGGCCCGCGATTCCGGCGCAGGTGCTTGGAATCGGCGGCGTGCCGATGGCCGGCGATCAATTCGTCGTCGTCGAGGATGCTATCGAGTCCCGCGAGATCGCGCAGCGCCGTCAGCGGCTCGATCGCGAGGCAAAGAGCCGCCGAACCGCCAAGGGCGTCGTTTCGCTCGAAGACTTCATGTCGCAGACGGCCCCCGGCCAGAAGCGCATCCTCCGCATCGTCATCAAGGCGGATCAGGGAGGCCCGGCAGAAGCGCTGGCAGATGCACTCGGCCAGCTGTCCCACGAAGAAGTGTCTGTCGACGTCATCCATCGTGGTGTCGGTGCCATTACCGAGAGCGACATTCTGCTTGCTCGTGCATCGGGCGCTATCATCGTCGGCTTCCACGTGCGACCGGACAACAACGCCCGTGCCGCGGCGGAACGCGAAGGCGTCGAGATAAAGTTGTACAAGATCATCTACGAGGCGGTGGAAGACGTTCGCGCCGCTCTCGAAGGCATGCTTCGGCCCGAGGAGAAGGAAGTCGTGCTCGGCGAGGCCGAGGTTCGCGATCTGTTCAAGGTTCCGCGAATGGGTGTCATCGCGGGGTGCTCGGTGCGCAGTGGGGTCATCAACCGTCAGGGCCGCGTCCGGGTGATTCGAGACGGCGTGGAGATCTACGACGGCGCCATCGGCTCGCTGCGCCGCTTCAAGGACGACGTCAAGGAAGTTCGCGAAGGATTCGAGTGCGGTATCGGCGTCGAAAATTTCAACGACATCAAGGTCGGAGACGTGCTGGAGTGCTACCGCAAGGAGCAGGTGGCACGCACGCTGGCTTCAGCGGCGGGCGCTTCTGCGTAACACGCGTCGAGCGGACCGCGTCGCCGAAGCGGTCCGCGTCGAGGTTGCCACATTCCTCACTGAATCGGCTAAGGATCCCCGCATCGTAGGCTTCGTGACGGTGACGGCCGCCGAGGTCAGTTCCGATCTCCGACATGCGCGAGTTTACGTGAGCGTTCTCGGCAGCGACACTGAGAAGAAGGCAACCTTCGACGGGCTCGACAGTGTGGCGTCTCACCTGCGCTCGCGTGTCGCTCGCGTGCTTCGTCTTCGCGTCGCTCCCGAGATCCAGTTCAAGGAAGACGATAGCATCGCGCGCGCGGCTCGGATCGAATCGTTGCTGGCAGACGTGAAGAAGCAGGATGCCGCAGCATCCGATGGGACCGACAACGACTGACCGGACAGCTGAGCCCTCGGCGCGCGTCGAAGGATTGCTTCTCGTAGACAAACCGGCCGGAATGACGTCCCATGACGTCGTTCAGCGCGTGCGAAGAGTTTACGGAGAGCGCAGTATCGGACACCTGGGCACGCTCGACCCTTTCGCCACCGGACTGCTCGTTTTGCTCCTGGGTCGCGCCACCCGACTGGCGACGTTCATCGATACCGAGCCAAAAGTCTACGAAGCAGTCATAAAATTCGGCGACGAAACCGACACCGATGACTCCACCGGAACTGTGATTCGGAGTGCCGCAGTTCCCGCTGAAGCCGCGATTCGAGCGGCGATCGGTTCACTCACTGGCAAGGTTTCGCAGATTCCCCCGGCATATTCCGCGAAGAGTGTGGATGGTACCCGCGCCTATGATGCTGCTCGCCGTGGAGAGCCTCTCGATTTGCGGCCCGTCGAAGTGCAAGTCCACGGCTGGGACGCGGTTCGCTTCGCCGGTGACATCCTTACGGCTACCATCACATGCAGCGGTGGCACGTACATCCGGGCCCTGGCCCGCGATCTTGGCCGGCTCACGTTGTCGGCGGCACACCTAGAATCACTTCGCCGAACCCGCGTTGGCGAGTGGGACGTGAGCGAAGCGCCGACCCTCGAGAGCCTTACCTCCAACCCTTCTCAGATCACCGCCTTGCGAGTAGTCGCCGGTGCCTAGAGACCTCTACCTCACCGACGAGTCGGGTCTGCCGCCCCACGTTAATGGGACGGTGATTACAGTGGGCACGTTCGACGGTGTCCATCGCGGCCATCGGGACGTCGTTGAGCGGCTGGTCAAACGGGCCCGCACCCTCAAGATCCCGAGCGTCCTCGTCACCTTCGAGCCGCATCCGCTCGAGGTGGTGAATCTTGCGGCTGCTCCGCTCCTTCTCACCACGCACGATGAGAAACAGGAAGTCCTCGCCGAGACCGGAATCGATTACCTCGCGGTGGTGCCGTTCACGCCGCAGCTGGCGGCGTATTCCGCCGAAAATTTTGTGGAGCTGATACTGCGTCGATGCTTTCGCCTTCGGGAGCTGTTGATCGGATACGATCATGGTTTCGGGCGGCAGCGCGCTGGAAACGTTGAGGTCCTCAAGACCCTCGGCGATCGCGACGGTTTTCGCGTAGAGGTCGTTGATCCGGTCTCGGGTCCTGACGGTCATTCGATCTCCTCCACGTCGATTCGCCGAGCCATCGCCGGAGGAGATCTCCACCGCGCCGCCGAATCCCTCGGACGACCCTACTCGGTCAGTGGCCGAGTGGTGAAGGGCGCCAAACGCGGTCGCACGATCGGTTTCCCCACGTTGAATCTCGGCGCTCCGCCCCCGCGGAAGCTTCTGCCGCCGGAAGGTGTATATGCGGTAAGAGTCCAGACTCCTGGCGGGCCGGCAGGCGGAATGATGAATCTCGGACCCCGTCCGACCTTTGGAGATCTGACAACGTCACTCGAAGCCCATCTCTTCAACACCACCGGAGATTTCTACGACGCGGACGTGCGGATCGATTTCGTCGCGCGGCTCAGGGAAACCCGGAAGTTTGCATCGGTCGAGCAATTGTCGAAACAGCTTGCGCAGGACGAGCGCGACGCGAGGAATGCGTTGACTCTCTTAAGCGGTCCCAATAACCTTAAAGGCTAGCCTCGAAGTGCACCTTTTCCCCCCTACAGAAGCATGAATCTGAAGTGGCGCGTCGCCATCATCCTCGGTTTGGTTGCCGCCTCGGTCTGGGCGCTTTTTCCGCGCACCGTCGTAGAGCGTGTCAAACGGAACGGTGAATTTGTTTACGATACCGTCCGTCGCGTTCCGCTCAAGCGCGGACTGGACCTGCAGGGCGGAATGTACCTGGCGCTGGATGTCGACGAGTCCAAAGGCGCCGTTCCTGACAAGAGCAAGGCCATCGACAACGCGCTCAAGGTGGTTCGCAACCGCATCGACGAATTTGGCGTCTCCGAGCCGGTCGTGCAGAAGGCCGGTAACGACCGCATCATCGTCGAGCTTCCCGGAATCGACGATCCGCGCCGGGCCCAGGACGTCGTCCAGAAATCGGCCTTTCTGGAGATGCAGATCACCGACAAGACCCAGGCACTCGAGAAATCGCTACCGCGTCTTGACGCTGTGCTGAAGGACACCAAGGTGGCCGCAGCGACTCCGAGTCCGACGGCTGCGAAGGACACTTCGAGCGCGGGACTTCAATCCCTGTTCAGCGCTGATACCGCCAAGAAAGCGGATTCTACCAAAAAGGATTCAACGGCGGCCTCTGGGACAGTTGGCGGACCAGGCGCCTTCTCGAAACTGGTTCAGCAAGGGCAGATGCCGGGCGAGTATTACGTGGCGCAGACCGACGTTGGGCTAGTCACGCAGTATCTGTCGATGCCGCAGGTGATGGCTGTACTGCCGCCAGGTAAGGTCATTCGTTGGCGCAGCGACACCACGACAATGGGCAATCGCGTTTACCGTGCCTTCTACGTTTTGGACGCCAAGCCGATCATCACTGGCGAATATCTGACCGATGCCAAGCCCAATACCTCGCCGACCGAAGGAAACATCGTCGAGTTCACCATGAACAACGAAGGAGCGCGACGGTTTCGCGCTGAGACGGGACGGCACATCAAGGATTTCATGGCGATCGTGCTCGACCAGCGCGTGATGGGTCAGCCGCCTGTGATCCAGAGCGCCATCGGCGCGCATGGGCAGATTACCATGGGCGGCAAGGATCTTCAGGCGGCGCAGGATCTCGCGTTGGTACTGCGAGCAGGATCTCTGCCTGTCCCACTCAAGGTCGCTGACGTAAGGCAGATCGGAGCCAGCCTCGGACAGGACTCGATCCATAAAGGAATCACCGCCGGCATCATCGCAGTTGCACTCGTAGTCCTCATCATGCTCGGTTACTACCGCTTCTCCGGAGCTTTGGCGGTGGCAGCTCTGGGACTTTACATCCTTTACACCCTCGCCGTGCTCGCCGGCTTCAGCGCCGTTCTCACGTTGCCGGGTCTCGCTGGATTCGTGCTCTCTATTGGTATCGCGGTCGACGCCAACGTGCTCATCTTCGAGCGAATACGTGAAGAGCTCGCGCACGGTAAGACCGTGCGAACCGCCATTGACGAAGGCTTCCGCCACGCCATGAGCGCAATCGTCGACTCCAACGTTTCGACCGCTCTGACGGCCGCAGTTCTGTATCAGTACGGCTCGGGTCCGGTTCGCGGCTTCGCAGTCACGCTGCTGGCTGGTATCGCCGCGTCAATGGTGACGGCGATCTTCGTCGTTCGAACTTTCTACATGATCTGGCTGAATCGCTCGCGCGACGCCCAGACATCACTGAGTATCTGATGCTTCGAATTCTTCACGACACCAACTACGACTTCATTCGGTGGTGGAAGGTGATGGCGGGGATTACAATCGCCTTCATCCTGCTTGGCCTTGGCTCCCTCGCGATCAAGGCGCCGAACTACAGTATCGAGTTCACCGGCGGAACGCTGATGGAGCTCGAGTTCGCCAAGCCGCCCGATGTTGCCCAGGTTCGCTCGACCCTCGATCAGGCTGGAATTCGCGGTGCGGAGATCCAGCAATTCGGAACCAATACAGAGTTCACGGTCCGCGTACAGAACGCGGCCGCGGTAGCCTCGCAGTCGAAGGGCGCGGAAAACATCGCCGTCACCATCGAAAATGTCCTGAAGAAGAAGTTTGGAGACGGTGCGGTGACTGTCAAGCGCACCGAGGCCGTGAGCGCGCGCGTCGGAGATGAGTTCAAGCGTGGCGCCATCATCGCCATCCTCCTCTCGTTCCTCATCACGCTGGTCTATCTCTCGATCCGCTTCGAGTGGCGCTTCGCCGCCGCGGCCGTCATCGCGACCAGCCACGACGTCTTCACTACGATTGCGTTCCTCAAGCTGATGCACCTCGAGATCTCGCTGACCGTCGTAGCCGGCTTGCTAACCGTCCTCGGATACTCGCTGAACGATACGATCATCATCTTCGATCGTGTCCGTGAGAACCTGCGGAAGGGAAGGAAGGAGTCGCTCTACGAGACGCTCAATCGCTCGATCAACGAGACCCTGCCTCGGTCGGTGCTGACCCACGTCACGACGTTTGCGTCGACCCTGGCCCTGCTGCTCTTTGCCGGCGAAGTGATCAGGCCTTTCGCGTGGGTCATGGCCTTCGGTATCGTCACCGGTACCTTCAGCTCGATTTACGTCGCCGCACCGGTGCTTCTCTGGATCGAACGCAAATGGCCTCGCAAGACGGGCGCGCGTCAAGCTTCATCGACAGCCACGCCCACCTCGCGGACGCAGCGTTCACCGGCGACCGCGACGCGGTAATCTCTCGCGCCCGCCATGCGGGCGCGAGGGCGATTGTCTGCATTGGAGAGTCGCTGGAGGCAGCGGCGATTGCAGCCCAATGCGCGACGGACAATCCCGGCTTTGTCTTCGCTACCGCGGGCATCCACCCCCACGATGCCGCGCGCTTTGACGCGGCGCGCGACGTTCCCCGACTGAGGCAATTTCTCGCTGGGTCCGCCGTGGCGGTCGGGGAGTGTGGCCTCGACTATCATTATGACAATTCGCCGCGAGAATCGCAGCTGACGGCCTTCGCCGCTCAGATTGCGGTCGCGGCGGAAACGCATAAGCCTCTTATCGTCCACACCCGCGATGCAGAGGACGACACCCTGGCAATGATTCGTGAGGCGCTCACTGCCGGCGTGTCCGGTGTTCTCCATTGTTACACCGGGTCGCACGCACTCGCGAAGCACGCAATCGATGCCGGCTGGTACGTCTCCTTCAGTGGAATCATAACCTTCAAGAAATGGATCGACGATGATCTGGTCCGTCTCGTACCGGATGATCGTCTGCTCGTGGAATCCGACTCGCCCTATCTCGCTCCCGTCCCACACCGAGGGAAAAGAAACGAGCCGGCCTGGGTCGCGCACACCGTGGCCAAACTCGCCGTCGCGAGGGCGAGTACGCCTGAACACATCGGCGTGGTCACATCGGCGAATACAGAGCGCCTGTTTGGTCTGGCCTTTGAAGCCGCCTAGTGTGTAACATTCGCGGTCTCCACGTCCTTGTCGTTTGCAGCGTACCTGAATGGAGCGTTGAATGCCACAAAAGAAGATCACTACTGACAAAGCGCCGTCGGCAATTGGGCCATATTCGCAGGGGATCGCTACAAACGGCTTCATCTTCACCGCGGGACAGATTCCGCTGGATCCCGTAGGCGGGAAGATCGTCGAAGGCGGAATCGTCGAGCAAACCGATCGGGTGATGCAGAACCTGGAAGAGGTCCTGCGCGCCGCCGGCGCGACGTGGAATGACGTCGTCAAGACTACGGTCTATCTCCACGACCTCTCACATTTCCCGACCGTCAACGAGGTATACGGCAAATGGCTCGGCGATGCGCGTCCCGCTCGTTCGACGGTTCAGGTGACAGCCCTGCCACGCGGCGCCCTGGTTGAAATCGACGCGATCGCTGTCGTTTCCAAGTAGCGGCGTCGGACGAAGTGACAACCAACAAGACGCGCGAAGAGCTTTTCAGGCTCACCGCCTTTGCGCGTTGCGCGGGTTGAGCGTCAAAAATGGGTCCGGGCGACCTATCCCGCGCGCTGGCCGCGCTCCCTATAAAATCTGATCCGCGTCTATTGGTCGGCCGGGAGACCTTTGACGACGCCGGGGTCTTTCGCATCTCCGATGATTTGGCGCTCGTACAGACGGTGGATTTCTTTGCGCCGATTGTCGACGATCCTTTCGACTTCGGCCAGATCGCCGCGGCGAACGCACTCTCCGACGTTTACGCGATGGGTGGCCAGCCGCTCACGGCGCTCAACATCGTCGCGTTCCCGACAACCCAGCTTCCGCTCGATGTCCTCGGCCAAATTCTGGCGGGCGGTCAGGAGAAAGTTCATGAGGCGGGAGCATTGATCGTCGGAGGACACACGGTCATCGACACCGAACTCAAATACGGACTGTCGGTAACGGGGAGGGCGCATCCCGATTTTCTCCTCACCAACGCCGGTGCCAAGCCAGGTGATCACATCATTCTTACCAAGCCAATCGGCAATGGCATTCTCGCGACCGCGGGCAAGGCCGGTAAGCTCGCGCCCGACAATGAGCGGGCGATGCTCGCCGGCATGAAAACTCTCAACGGCAGCGCGAGCAGGGCCGCGCTCGCCGTTGGTTCGCGTTGTGCGACCGATATCACCGGTTTCGGGTTGCTCGGGCATCTCTCCCACATCTCGCGCGCCAGCGCCGTCACTATCAGGCTGGATTCGGTGTCGGTTCCGATCCTTGCAGGCGTCCGCGACGCAGCCCGCGCCGGGTTTGGCACCGACGGTGCCAAAAGAAATGCGGATTATCTGCGGGAGCTGGTGCGGTGGGCCCCTGGTATTGACGAATATGGGGCGATCTTCAACGATCCACAGACATCGGGTGGCCTGGCGGTGTTCGTAAAAACCAGTCAATCCGCAAATTATCTTTCGCGGGTAGAAGGATCCGTAGTTATCGGCGAGGTCATCGACCGGGGAGAAGTTGCGATCGAGGTCCAATAAAAAGCGTGGGGGTGGATGGAGCCTGGTGGCTTCCGTGATCTTCAAAATCACTGTGACCTTACGATGTAAGGCCGGGTGGGTTCGATTCCCACACTCTCCCGCCATCGCCCTTCTCCTTGGCTTCCTGGCTCTTCCGCTGACGGTTTCGCAGCGCGCGATCTCGCAGCAGCGGGACAGCGCGCGTGCGGGGATTGGAGCTCCGCTGCGTCAAACGCAGCCGGCCACTGCTCCTGACACGACCCACAAGCCGCCGATGACCCCGCGTCGCGCCTTTCTCACTTCGCTACTTCTTCCGGGCTACGCGCAGACAGTCTTGGGGCGCGATAAGGCCGCGGCGATATTTGCCATCGTCGAAATCGGGTCGATCGGGATGGCTCGCAAATCCGCGCAGGATCTCGCCGAGGCCAAGGGTTTGCCCAGAGATAGCGTAGTTGACACCTACAAGATCGACCCGACGACTGGCCTCGCCGTCATTGACCCCAAAACCGGCTTACCCATGCCGGACACGTACATTGCCAGCCGTTTCACCGATGACCGGATCAACGCGCGCAGGACGCACTACGAGGACTGGATCACGATGATCGTCTTCAATCATCTCTTTTCTGGTGCGGACGCGTACGTCGCAGCCAACCTCTGGGATTTCAAGGCGAACGTCGGGGCTACCGCGACCGCTCACTCCGCAGTCGTGTATGCGTCGGTCGGTTTCCGGTGAGCAGCTCAGCGCCGATCGGCGTGTTCGATTCCGGGATGGGCGGCCTGACGGTGGTGCGCGAGATGATCAGCCAGCTCCCCAACGAGAGCATCATCTACTTTGGCGACACCGCGCGCGTCCCCTACGGTCCGAAGAGTCCCGATACTGTACTCCGGTACAGTCGCGAGATCACATCGTATCTTCGCGGCGAAGGTGTGAAAGCGCTCGTGGTTGCTTGCAACACCGCCACCGCGCACGCATTGCCGGCACTTCGACGCGAGTTTGATTTCCCGATTGTCGGCGTGATTCAACCAGGCGCCCGCGCCGCCGCAGCTGCGACTCGGACCAAGCGCGTCGGGGTGATCGGTACGGCGGGAACTATCAGGTCTCGTGCGTACGAGAAGGAAATTGTGAAACTGCTGCCGGACGTCGCGCTCACGGTTCAGGCATGCGCTTTGTTCGTCCCGCTCGTAGAGGAAGGTTGGGTCGACACCGAGCCGACGCGAGCGATCGCGCGGAATTACCTCGCCCCATTCGTAACCGCCGACGTCGACACCCTCGTGCTGGGCTGCACGCACTATCCGTTGATGAAGACCGTTATCGGAAATGTTGTTGGTCGAGAAGTTCGGCTGATCGATAGCGCGCACGAAACGGCGCGCGAGGCTGCGGCAGTTCTGCGCGCCAACTCCCTCGAGAACGAAACTCCAAACGAAGCCCGCTATCGTTTCATCGCGTCCGATGCGCCGGACACCTTCCTCGGCCTCGGACAGCGGTTTCTTGGATCAGCGATTGATAGAGTTGAGACACGCACCCTGGGTTGAGCCGTCCCATTGGCGCAGCTCCACGGCTTCGTCGGTCAGTCGAAGAAAAGTGGGAGCGTCGAGCCAGGAACCGGCGTTGGCGAAGACTCCGCGTTTCATTCGCTCGAGCGCAGGTACATGCGAATGCCCGTACACCAGCAAATCGAGATCGCGATCTTCCTCGAGCTGGACCTGAGCGTAAGATCGAAGTCCACGACCTTCGTCGCGCGCGCGATAAGTCCTGCTGGCGTTGGAGCTCCCTTGAGCCAGCTTGCTCGCCCAATCGGGGTGAATGATTCTAAAAGCCTTGATGGCGAGCGGGTTCCGCATGATCGGGCGAATCATCCTGTACCCGCGGTCTTCCCGGTCGCGAAGGCCGTCGCCGTGCTCGATGCGCACGTTCCACCCGGCCAGGTTTCCATTCCACGGCCCGACGACGTAGTCCACCCCGACATCTTCGCGGAGAACTTCGCCCCCCCAACAATCGTGGTTCCCGGCGACCCAAAGAATGTCGACGCCTGCATCTTTGAGCTCAGCCAACGCAGCAAGCGCGCGAAAGCTGCGACGCGGAATTACGGTCTTCCACTCGAACCAGAAGTCAAAAAGGTCGCCGTTGATGATCAGCGAGCTTGCCTCGCCGGCCAGGCCGCGAAGGAAAGTCACGAACGAGCGCTCGATCTGCGGGCTGGCGACACCGAGATGCGCGTCGGAAACGATGTAGCAGGGCGCTTTCAGCACGGCTCAAGTTAGCGTGACAGAGCAGGCTTTACAAAACATCCCGACGCCACGCATTTTGCCAGTTGTCCCCACATGACATCTCACAACAATCGCGGAACCGCTCACACCGTCGAGTTCCGGGTCCGTTATGCTGAGACGGACCAAATGCAGGTGGTTTATCACTCGAACTATCTGATCTGGTGTGAGATCGGCCGGACGGAATTCATCCGCGCCGAGGGCACTCCTTACGCCGAGCTCGAGAAGCAAAACGTTACTCTTGCGGTCGTTGAGGCGAGCCTTCGCTTCCATGCTGCTGCGCGGTATGACAACCTCATTCGGGTAACCACGACGATCGGCGACGTTCGTTCGCGGACGATCACATTTAATTACGTGATCACCAACGCCGAGACGGGTGAGCGGTTCGTGACGGCATCGACCAAGCTGGCGTCGCTGACCCGCGACTCGAAACTCACCGCGCTTCCTGACCAACTTCGAAAGGTTCTCGAGAATGCTGCTTCATAGAAGCCGAGTTGCGATTTTGCTCATGACGAGCGTGAGTTTCGCGGCGGCGGCGCAGAATCCCGAGTCCCCGATCGCGCCTGGCGATGTCACAGCATACGCTCAGCTGCTGGCGATGACCGATACACGCCAACTCGACACTGTGCTGGTGGATCGCGGTCTGGCGAGCCGGTGGCCATCGCTCCGCGCGGCAGCCGCACTGGCAATCGGCCAGGTGGGGGCGGACCGCGGGATGATCGGCGCGCCGCGTTTGCGTGCGCTCCTGACCGATAGGGACGCCAGCGTTGCCGCAAACGCCGCCTACGCTATCGGCTTGTTGCGCGACTCCGCTTCGATTCGCTCGCTGAGTGCATCTCTTTCCTCCAACCACGTGGTAGCGCGCGAAGCCGCGTGGGCCCTTGGCGAAATCGGTGCTCCGGCGCGAAACGCAATCACGGCTGCACTCAAGACGAGCCGCCAATCCGATGTCACCGTCCAGCTCTTGCTCGCTGTTGCGAAGCTTCGTCCGATCGCGGTTGCGGAGCTTCGCCCTTTCCTCCATAGCGGGTCACCGCCGGTCGTGTGGGCCGCCGCGTACGCAATTGCTCGCACGCGATCGCCCGCCGGTGTGCGCGATCTGATGGAACTCGAGAAAGCACGATCCGTGAGCATCGGAACCGCGGCAACCTATCTCGTAGCCGATAGCGCTCCGTACAATGATCCGCGTACCGCGCCCGCCAGAACGCGGGCGGAGATCGCCCGTGGTCTCGCCAAGGCAGCTGCCGGCGACTCGATGGGACAAGCTGCGTTTACTGTGCTGACAAAGTTGGCCGGCGACAAAGACTCGCACGTACGGATCAACGCTTTGCGCTCGCTTGGGACATACGGGCCACAGGCGAAAGCAACCCTGGTTAATGCGACCAGAGACCGAGATGCGAATGTGCGGATTTCGGCCGCGCAAAGTTTCGCAACAGTCCTCACCAAAGACTCCGATGATTTCGCAGCGCTCCTCACTGCCGATACTTCGCTGATGTATCGCACGTCGCTGCTCGCCGCGGCCGCGCGTGCAGGACTACGTCCGTCAGAGCTGACCGAGTGGACTTCGAGCAGCGACTGGCGTTTGCGGGCGGCGGTCGCTTCCGCAGAGGGAGATAGTCTCGACCGGTCTTTCGCGTTGGCGCGCGCGACCCCACTAACCCGCGATCGGGATCCGCGTGTCCGGGAAGCGGCGTACGGGGCGCTTGCCCCACCGGCGTCGATGCCGTTGGAGGACAGCGTTCATACGCTGCTGGTGAGTGGCCTGCGTGATCCCGATTTCTACGTGCGGGCTACCATCATCGGCGCTCTCGTCGACCGCCCGTCTGCCAGAGACCTTCCCGCCGTGCTCGCCAGCTACAAAATGGCGGCGCGCGACTCCGGCAACGATGCGCGTCTCGCCGCGGTCCAATACGTCGCCGGAGTTTGGAAGAAGGACAGCGCTTCACTCGCCGAAGCGGCGCGTGCAGAGTTGTCCGCGCTTCCGATTCCAGCTGACCCGCTGGAGCGGGCCGCTGGTAGTTCGGTCTCGGTGTGGAGCAAGTGGAAGACAGTGATTCCGAGGCCACGCCCAATGGGCTGGTACGAGACCATCATTCGCGACGTTGTAGTTCCGGTCGCTTCCGGAAAATCTTTGAATGCCACCATCAACACCGTGCGCGGTCCGATCCGGCTGGAGATGTTCGGCGTCGACGCACCGATCACGGTATGGAACTTTCTTACACTCGCGCGGTCTGGATACTACAGCAACACCCGCTTTCACCGCGTCGTTCCGAATTTTGTCGCGCAGGATGGAGATCCCAGAGATGACGGTAACGGTGGTCCGGGCTACGCCATTCGCGACGAGATGAATCGTCGCCGGTACGAGCGGGGAGCAGTTGGAATGGCACTCTCAGGACCTGATACCGGCGGCAGCCAGTACTTCATAACGCATTCACCCCAGCCCCACCTGGATGGTCATTACACCGTTTTCGGGCGCGTCATCAGCGGCTTCGATGTCCTCGACAAATTGGTGCAGGGCGACCGGATAACGAGCATTACCACGAGATGAAACGCTATTTCTTCTTTCTGACGGCGGTCACGCTTGGGTGCATTCCAACCGCGCCGCCTCTCAAGGGTATACTGGCACCCGATCGCGCCCTCCCAGAGCTGGCGCTGCCTTCAGGACATCGCCATGTCGTGTTCAAGTGGGAGTTCCAGGAAGGCGATATCGCGGCCCGCGGCGACGGATCGGTTCGCACCGCGGCACCTGATAGCGCGCGCCTCGATTTTTTCCTCGGCGGGGGCTTGGGCGCCGGAGCCGCGGTTCTGGTCGGTGACTCACTTCGCTCGCCCAATCCCGAGCTGGCTCATCGCTACATCCCGCCCACTCCGATGATGTGGGCAGCCTTGGGACGCCTCGCGATTCCCTCGCTCGCGGATACCGTTGTGCGCATGGATGCCGATGTTCTGCGCGCCGATATTGGTCGGCCAGTTCAATGGCGTGTCGGAATTCGCGCGGACACCCTGGTCTCGTTGCAGCACATCTCCGACGGAAAGATTATCGAGAGTGTGACACGTCAGGCGAACGGAGAGGTTGTGTATGAAAAGCCTGGCTCGCGCCGACGCCTCGGCATCACCGTCCTTCGGGAACAACCTGGATCTTTCGATGCGACGATTTGGCGCTTATAGTCTTGTCCTGATCGCGCTGACCGCCTGCTTCCCTTATGGCTTCACGGGTGGCGGGTTGCCCTCTCACATAAGGACGGTTGCAATCGTTCCTTTCGAGAACCAGACGGCCACGCCAGACCTTCCGCGACAGATATCCGACGCGCTCCGCATCGGACTCCATGACCGACTCGGCCTTCGCGACGCCGCCGAGTCGCGCGCCAGCGCGATCGTTCGCGGAACTGTGCAGCGCTACGAGACCGACATACCGATTGGATACAGCGCCAACAATAAGCAGGCGACGACGTCGAAGCGCCTCTTACAGCTCGTCGTCGATATTGAGATGGTCGATCAGGTAACCGGTAAGACCCTCTGGCAGCGCAAGGGTTTGCTGTCGGAGGGGCAGTACGAAGAGCGCGGGGAAACCGCCGGTCGGAAACAGGCCATCGATCGTATTGTTAGCGATGTTATCGACGGGGCGCAGTCCCAGTGGTGAATCGTCCCGGCGCCAGCAGGCTGGGATGTCTTGTCGTGCTTTTGATTCTCGCCGTCGGCGCCTACATCGCGGCCGATTTTGGCGCGGCTTTTTTCCGGTTTTACCAGTTCAAGGATGCGATGGGCCAGGAAGCCAGGTTTGCCACCACCAAAACCGATGAGCAGATCACTCTGAGCTTATCCGCCCTCGCGGATTCACTTCAGCTCCCGCCCGGAGCCGAGCTGATCTCGATTCAGCGCTCGCCTTCCGTCATCACCATATCCAGCGATTACGACGAGGTCATCAAGCTTCCGCTGAACAAGGAGCGAGTGCTGCACTTTCACCCTGTGGCCGCGAGCAGACTCTGACGCTCCGCAATCCGGCGGACAAGGTTGCGACGTGGGTTGAAGCGGAGCGTTGGAGAGCGGGGAAGAAGGGCCGGGTTGGATTCACTAATGGCGTCTTCGACCTTCTCCATACGGGCCACATCGACGTCCTCTACGCGGCACGGAAAGTCGCGGACTCTCTCATAGTCGGCGTAAATAGCGATGAGTCGGTGCGCCGACTCAAAGGTCCCACCCGTCCAGTGCGCAGCGATGCAGAGCGCGCCTACGTGCTGGCGGCGCTGGAATGTGTCGACCTGGTGGTCGTCTTTCCTGAAGACACACCCCTCAATCTCGTGAAGCACCTCAAGCCCGACGTTATTGTAAAGGGCGGCGACTACACCGAAGAAACGATCGTCGGCTCCGCCGAGGTCAGAGGTTGGGGCGGGAAAGTCGTCGTCGTCCCTCTTACGCCGGGCCACTCAACCACCGCAATCATTCGGAAGCTAAGTGAAACCTGATAAATCGAAGCGTGAAGGCAGGGAAACAACGGCTCTCCGCCCGATTACGTTCGAGCGCGGTGTCGCTCCATACGCCGAAGGATCCTGTCTGATCTCTTTTGGCGCGACACGCGTCCTTTGCACCGCGTCCGTCGAAGAAGGGGTGCCTGGGTGGAAGCGCGGCAAAGGAGAAGGCTGGCTTACCGCGGAGTACGCGATGCTGCCCCGCGCGACGCGAACGCGAACCTCCCGCGAGCGGGCGCAGCTCGGTGGACGCACTCAGGAAATCCAGCGTCTGATCGGTCGCAGTGTTCGGGCGATGCTCGATGACTTCAAGTTCGGCGAATTCACCGTCAAGCTCGATTGTGATGTGCTCGTCGCCGACGGTGGAACGCGCACCGCGGCCATCACCGGTGCGTGTGTGGCAATCGTCGACGCGTTTGCGTGGATGGTGGATAACGGCAAGCTTTCCACGACACCCGTGAAGCGACGCGTGGCAGCTGTCAGTGTGGGCGTGATCGACGGTGAGCCGCGTCTGGATCTCGACTACGAGGAAGACGTGCGCGCTGAAGTGGATATGAACGTCGTCATGAGCAGCGAGGGGAAGTTCGTCGAAGTGCAGGGGACCGGGGAGCATGGCACCTTCGACCGTAAACAGCTCGACGAGCTGCTCGAGCTCGCCATGGCCGGGATCCGTCAGCTCGACGCGGGTCAGGCGAAAACGCTCGCGGAGTGAGCGGCCGGCGATTCCTGCTCGCTACCCGAAGCCAAGGAAAACTCCGTGAGCTGCGAGAGATCTTTGCGCATTTCGGCCTCGAGGTAGTAGATCTCTCCACCCTTGGGATTCCCGAGCTCGACGCCGAAGACAATCTGGAGGCCTTCGAGACATTCGAGGAGAATGCGTTGGCAAAGACGCGCTACTTCCACGAAGCATCCGGTGGCCTGCCTACCTTCGGCGATGATTCAGGGATGTGTGTGGATGCGCTCGGCGGGGAGCCTGGGGTTTACAGCAAGCGTTGGTCTGGCCGCGATGACATTACCGGCCCCGCGCTGGACGCCGCCAACAATCAGAAGCTTGTGAGACGAATGGAGCAGGCGCGCGCGGAACAGGGAGATAGGTTCACTGATAGCGCCCGTTATGTGGCTGTCGCCGCCTTCAAAGACCTGCACGGCGAGGAATTTCGTCGCGGAGAAATCGAGGGCCGAGTCATCGAGACGCCGCGCGGCGCTGGAGGATTCGGTTACGACCCTTACTTCGAGGCCCCCGATCTGGGAGGCACGTTCGCCGAATCACCGATGGAAAGAACGGCGAAATTCAGTCATCGCAGTCGGGCGTTTCATGCACTGCTGGGTGCGTTGCGCGCCCAAGGCAGGGTATAGTAACTTGCCGTGCCTCGGGGCGTAGCGTAGCCCGGTATCGCGCCTGCTTTGGGAGCAGGAGGTCCCCGGTTCAAATCCGGGCGCCCCGACTTAAAAAACAACGGCTCGACACTTTATGTGTCGAGCCGTTTTTATTCTTGGTGCGACTGCGATTTAGCGACGAGCGTTGGGGTCGCCCATCCCGCCGGGAGTCGTGCCCGTCCCCGAAGCAGCGCGCGACGTCACGTTCATCCGATCGTCGGTCGTAGTCGTGCTCGTTGTCGTCGACCGGCCGCTCGGCACGGCATTGGTTGAAGAGGTCGAGGTCTCGCGCACAACAGTTTTGTCCCGTCCACGGAACAGCGCGAACAGAATGAGCAGAATTACAACCGCGACTGCCAAAATCCCAAGCACTCCACCCGGGAAGCTGGTGGTGCTGGTCGTGGTGGTCGTCGCGTCCGTAGTCGTGCCCGTGGTCGTTACGTCCGTGCCGCCAGTCGTGGTCGGGGTCTGCGGTGCCGCCGTCTGGGCGGTGGCGTCAGTTCCCGTTCCCGCTTGTGGCGTGGTCACGGTGCCGCCTCCCTGTGGGGCGGCCGCGGTGCCGGTCGCTGTCGGGTCGGATGTTCCAGGCGTGCTCGTGTTCTGGGCGTAGCCAGAAATGGCGAACAGGCACAGCGTCGTCCCGGCCAGTCCGGCCATTAGCCTAAAGCGATTCTTACGCATGGTCTCCTCATTTGGTGGGTTGTAACCGCTCCCAGACGGGGCACTTCCCACGCCAGAGAGTCATCTGAGTGCTTAATAGCAGACTGCATTCCACCTCGCATAATGCGGCCATTCCGCTTGAGAAGGTACTTTAGCCCACGCGTGTATACGCTTGCATCGATGGGAGTTATCAGATCGGCCAAGTTTGGTACCGACCCTGCCATATACCACCGTGCGGTAGACACTCGGCCCGTCCTTTGGACGATGACGGCGGTGATTCTCGCCGCAACCAACTGATTCCGGAGATTTTGATGCGCAATAAAAAGGGGTTTACACTTATCGAGCTTCTGATCGTAGTCGTCATTATCGGCATTCTTGCCGCGATTGCGATTCCGAAGTTCGCGAACACTAAGGACAAGGCGTACGTCGCTGCGATGAAGTCTGACCTTCGCAACATGGCGACCTACGAAGAGCAGTACGCTGCCGATAACGGTGGTGCGTATTTCGGTGGAACAGCGACGATGGCCGCGCCTCTTCAGGGGTTCACGCCTTCGCAGAACGTCACGGTCGTAGTGACCAACGTTGCCGGCCCGCCGCCTTCATGGAGTGCGAACGCTACCCACTCCCAGTCGGCAAAGGTTTGCGACATGACCAATGGCGTGATTACCTGCGCGTAATCGCCTGTCCGTATAGAGGAAAAGGGAGCGTCGAGAGACGCTCCCTTTTTCTTGAGCGCGATCCTTCGGCTAGGAGGCCGAAGCCGCTCCCGCCCCAGGCAACCGCGCCGATGGCTGCTCAGATTGGAGTCGGGCGGTAAATCGCTGCGATTCGGATATTCTTTCCACTTCAATCGCAATCGCATCCACCGCAGCCTCGATCTTTCCCAGCCGGTCACTGATCGTGCTCAGTTCGCGAGGGGGGACAGGGCGTGGTTCCAGCCATTTAGTGAGCAGTCGGACGACGGGGAACCCAAGTACAATGGTGACTATCCCCGGAACCACCCAGGAGAACACTTCGTGAATGATGAGATTCGGATCCGGCGGCATTGTCTCCCTGACCTTGGTCGCTATTTAAACCAACGGCTAACTGCGGTCCACGGATTCAGCGCATAGCTTTTTACGGCAAACGACTTGCACGTTCAATCAGGAAAGGAATCTAGTAGCAGACTTCGGAGGCTTCACGTGCACCTGAGATCACTCGTTTCCTGCCTTGCATTGATCGCCGTAGCGTCCGGCTGCGAATCCAGCACAGATCCGTTCATCGGCATCGGTGGCGGAGGAGGCGGATCCCTGACTGCCGATCAGGCGAGCGGCGACTGGTCCCTCACGCTCACGAGGAACTCGAGCCTCCCGTGTGCGGGTGCCCTGGCGAGCGGTTCGGTCATCCCCGCGCACATTTCTGTGTCGAACGACGGCACACTGACGAACCTTAGCACCTGGCGAAACCCGGTTTCCGGAGCGATACAAACATCACTATCCGGCAACGTCAACCTTACTACCGGAGCCCTCAATCTTACCTTCGGTACCGCCACTGGGGCTATGGAGCTGATACCCGGAACGATGACCGCCGCTGGTACGATTACCGGTGCGACCGTCACCGATCCGGCGCCGGGATTTGGTCAGGCTTTCGGGACTAACGGGTGCCAGTACACGGCGACCGGAACGAAGGTCGGTTGAAAAGCCGTTAACTTCTCGACACGCGCCAATAACGGCGACGTCGAGCCCCGCAACCCAATGAACGCGAAGGATATCGTTTACGTAAATGGTCGCTTCGTGCCTCGGGCCGAGGCGCGCGTGTCTGTAGAAGATCGCGGCTTCGTCTTTGGTGACGGTGTCTATGAAGTTCTTCGCGTGGTCAAAGGCCGTCCTTTCGCCGCACGCTTCCACAACGACCGCCTGCGGCACAGCCTCGACGGCATTCGGATCTCTCTCAAAGGCAGTGACAGTCCCGAGCGATTCGTGGAAATCGCTAAGGATTTGCTTAGGCAAAACGGTCTGCTTGACGGGGAGGCCACTCTCTACATGCAGGTAACGCGAGGTGCAACGACTCGCGCTCACAACTTTCCTGCAGCCGACGTCGACCCGACCGTCTATATCTCCGCTGCGCGATTCCATCCTTATCGCGACCTGGCAGCGTCTGGGGCGATTGCAATCACGCTGCCGGACCAGCGATGGGGCCGGTGCGACCTCAAGACCCTGAATCTGTTGCCAAATGTCCTGGCGTCCCAGATCGCGAAAGAGAAGGGCGCGTTCGAGGCGATGCTCATTCGCGACGGCGTCGTGACCGAGGGAACCAAGACCAACTTCTTCGGCGTCGTCGATGGCGTGCTCCGAACCCACCCATGCGATAACCACATCCTGCCGGGCATCACGCGTTCGGTGCTGCGCGATCTTGCTCGCGCCGTCGACATCGACCTGGACGAGCGCCCGATCAGAGAAGAAGAGATTCCGCGACTCACTGAGCTGTTTCTGACAGGAACCACCACAGACGTGATGCCGGTCATCACTCTCGACGGCAAAGCGGTGGGGAAGGGCAAGCCGGGAGAGCTTACCAGAAAGTTGCAGACGGTTCTGGCCGAAAGTCTTGCATCGGGCAGCGACTGACGCGTCGCATTTTTTGCGCGCGACACGCTTTGCCGCAATTGATTCGAGTCCGACGTCTCGCTAGTTTTCGGTCCGTTACGCGCCAGTAGCTCAGTTGGATAGAGCAACAGCCTTCTAAGCTGTGGGTCGGGGGTTCGATTCCCTCCTGGCGCGCCAAGCGACTGCAAGCGCCGTTAGCTCAATTGGCAGAGCAAATGACTCTTAATCATTAGGTTGCAGGTTCGATTCCTGCACGGCGCATTATGGGCCTGACAACTGAGCCAACAAGCACGGAAACGAGACGGCCACTCCAGCGGTGGCCGTTTTCGTTTGCGGAATCACGGTTGAATCCCTGGCGCGGACTTGGCGGGCTGCCTCGGGAAGTCTGGTTGCTCTTCGCCACGAATCTGATCAACCGCGCCGGGATGATGGTGCTGCCTTTTCTCGTGTTGTACTGCACGCGGGAATTGGGTTTCACCGCTGGACAGGCCGGACTCGCACTCGCACTCTACGGCGCCGCCGCGATAGTTGCGGGTCCATTTTCCGGGCGCCTGAGCGACCGCATCGGCGCACTGCCAATCATGCGCGCGTCTCTGCTCATGTCGGGCACGGTACTGCTTCTTTTCCCGTTTGCGCGTACCCGCCTCGCGGTTTATGCGATGACAATGTTCTGGGCGGGGTGCGCGGAGCTGTTCCGCCCCGCGAGTCTTGCCGCGATAACTCACGTGGTCGCTCCCGAAGAGCGTCGCTCTGCACATGCACTCAATCGGCTCGCGATCAACCTGGGCATGAGCATCGGTCCGGCCCTCGGCGGTTTTTTGGCGACCGTGTCGTTCCGAGCGATGTTCGTAGTCGACGCGGGGACGACCATTGCGGCGGGATTCGTTCTGTCGGCGACGTCGTGGCGCTCTACGAAAGGCCGGAGTTCGGATGGTGCCGACTCATTGTATGATCGCGCGGAAGCGAAGAGTCTGCTGCACGATGAGCGGCTGCTGGTGTTTCTCACGGCCGCGATTCTGTGCGGAATCGTGTTCTATCAGCATGAATCAGCTCTCCCCCTTTATCTCGTCCAATATCTGAACCGGTCTCCCGCATTCTACGGGACGCTGTTCACAATCAACACCCTTCTTATTGTCGCGTTGGAGGTTCCCCTCAACAGGGCGACTTCCCATTGGCCGAACGCATGGCCGCTGTTCATCGGATGCATGCTCTTCGCGATTGGTTTCGGTGGGCTCGCGATCGTCCATTCGGCCAGCGGAGTGCTCGTCACGGTAGTGATTTGGACATTCGGAGAGATGATGCTGTTCCCCGCAATGGCTGCGCACCTCGGGGACATCGCGCCGGAAAGCAAACGCGGAGCCTACATGGGGGCGTACAGTATGTCACTCGCCGTCGCGCTGACCTGCGGGCCGTGGCTTGGAACTCAGTTGCTCTCGTCGGTTGGACCGACGGGTGTGTGGTCCGTTATGTTCGCGCTGGGGGCGCTTGCCGCTGTACTGATGGTGTACGGCGGCTCTCATCGCCGGCAGCTCCGCGTTGCAGTCGCCGCTGGATCTTAGCGACGATCATCTCGATCGCGATCGCGTTGTGGCCGCCACGCGGTACGATCACGTCCGCGTATCGCTTACTCGGCTCAACGAATTCATTGTGCATTGGTTGCACGGTGGTCAGGTACTGATCGATGATTTCGCCGAGAGGCCGGCCACGCTCCTGGGTGTCGCGCTCGATTCGACGAATCAGACGAATGTCCGCGTCGGCGTCGACGAAAACCTTGACATCGCATAGATCCCGAACGCGCGAGTCGACAAAAAGCAGGATGCCGTCGATTACCACTACGTCCGCCGGATTGACCACCGTGGGCTGAGCGCGCCGAAGGTGGGTGACGAAATCATACTCTGGTTTCTCGATCGGCTTCCGCGCGCTGAGCGCATC
>JBJMOT010000046.1:0-17713 GCA_045803585.1 Gemmatimonadaceae bacterium | reverse complement strand
GCTCTGCTGATCTTTGCAATGAAGGGAAATCAACCGTTCGACAGAAATAGCACCACGTTGTTCAGGACACTCGGTACGTACCTGATCGCGTTCACGTCGGTGGGCTTCATAGTGGGAATAACCCTCCCATTAGCTAAATGGATGCCAGGGGCGGCGTTGGTTGGTTTTCTCGGCGCTTTCTGCCTCTGGTTTATCGTCGGCCTCGCAGTCAGCAGGGAACCGCTACTGACAATCATAAAATCAGCCGGCGTATTGGGGGCGGCGTTCGGACTACCGATTGGAATTGGCTTCTGGTTCCAAGACCGTCGATTCAGGAAGACTGGGAAATGGTGACGGCTATTTAGGGGCTCCATCGACGCGCATTGGGAATGTCGCCGATTTGAGTTAGCGGCTGGCTTCGTGCTCGGGCAAAGCGTTTTTGCCTTGCTGCTCCAGCGAGCATGAAGTTATCGTAGGCTGATGCCGCGAGAGAGAAATCCGGGACGCGCGTTCGCCAGCGACAACTGGGCCGGAGTGCATCCGGAGGTACTGGCTGCGATGGCCGCAGCCAACGTCGGCCACGTCCCCTCCTACGGCGACGATCCCTACACACGAGAAGCAGAGGAGCGGATTCGCGCACTCGTGGGTGAGGACGCGGAGGTCTTCCTCGTCTTCAGCGGCACCGCCGCTAACGTCCTTTGCCTCCACAGCATGGTCCAGTCCCACCAGGCGGTGATCTGCGCCGAGACCGCGCACGTGTACACGTCGGAGTGCGCGGCCGCCGAGAAGCACATCGGGTGCAAGCTGCTCCCGGTTGCATCGCCGAACGGCAAGATCACCGTCGCCGGGATCCGGGAGCACCTCCATGACATCGGTAACGAGCACCACGTGCAGCCACGCGCGATCTCGATCACCCAGGCAACAGAGTACGGCACGGTTTACACCGCGCAGGAAATTCGGGCTATCGCCGACTTCGCGCACACCCACTCGCTGCTGCTGCACATGGATGGCGCGAGAATCTTCAACGCCGCCGCCTATCTGAACGTGTCGCCAATGGCGATTACCAGCGGAGCCGGTGTCGATGCGCTCTCGTTCGGGGGTACGAAAAACGGTCTCGTCGCGGGCGAGGCCGTCGTTTTCTTCAAGCAGGTTCTCGCTGACGACTTCGAGTTCAAGCGGATGCAGGGGATGCAGCTCTCATCGAAGATGAGATTCATCGCCGCGCAGTACAACGCGCTGCTCAGCAACGATCTCTGGAAGCGAAGCGCGAGCCACGCCAACAGGATGGCCCAGCTCCTCGCGGGGGAGCTGGCCGGGATTCATGGCGTCGCTCTCACCCAGCAAGTCCAGGCAAATGAGATCTTCGCGACCATGCCGGCCGCGATCATTCCGACGCTTCAGGCGAGGTGGCCGTTCCACGTCTGGAATGAGAAGACGTCGGAGGTTCGCCTCATCGCGTCGTTCGATACCACCGAGGAGGACGTTGCGGACTTTGCCGCAATGGTGCGCGAGACAGTTGGCGCCAAGGAGAAGCAATGGACCTGAAGAATGCGGCTGCGTTGGTCACAGGCGCGAGCTGTGGCATCGGCTTCGAAGTGGCCCGCGTGCTGCGCGAGCGCGGTGCCCGTGTCGCCGTCTGCGCGCGACACAAGACGGAGCTGGAAGCGTCGGCGCAGCTCCTGGGTGCGCTGCCGATCGTCGCCGATGTCAGCAAGGAAGACGATGTTCTGCGAATGATCGACACGATGGTGAAGGAGCACGGAGACTACAATGTCCTCATCAACAACGCCGGTTTCGGAACCTTCGGCCCACTCCTCGAGCTTAGCAGCGACGAATTCTTCAGAGTGTGGGCGACCAATGTCCTCGGCGCGATGACGGTCGCTCGCGAATCGGCCAAGCACTTCGTCGGCCGGAATTATGGGAACATCGTCAACATCTCATCTACAGCGGGGCAGCACGGCTTCGCCAACGGAACCGCCTATTGCGCCAGCAAATTCGCTTTGCACGGGATGACGGAGTGTTGGCGCGCTGAGCTGCGCCAGCACAACATCCGGGTCATGCAGGTGAATCCGAGCGAGGTGCAGACGAGCTTTGGCGCCGAGGAGTCAAAGCCGGTCAAGCCGCAGAACGAATCGAAGCTAACCGCGGTCGACATTGCGGAGCTGATCGTCAACATGCTCGCTCTGGAAGATCACGGGTTCGTGACCGAGGCGACGATGTGGGCGACCAACCCGCGTTAGACCAGCCTGACGCTGAGACCGGAATTCGTTCTGCCGAGCGGCGCGACCGCGGGATTCGGACTGAGCGGGCCACGCAGATGAGCGAGCACTTCGGCGGCCGGGACGCGGCTGCCCTCGACGCTTACTGATTCCGGTCGCGGCTCGAGCGAAAGACGCGCGCGGTAGATCTCCAGAATCTGCCGCCCTTCTTCGATGGCCCGGAGCGCGATGCCGCGCATGTAGTAACGGTTGAAATCGCCTTCCGCGACGAGCCGCGCGGCCATGTGAGGCACTCTCGCCGTCGTCGTACCGCCGGTCCTCGTGCGGCGTGACTCGCTTTCGACAAGGAGGTCGCCCGTGCGTTCCTCCAGCCAACGGTCATCGTAGTAGCGAAGAGCTTCGCTCAGCAAACGCTGATACTCTGCCACGGCTTCTGGCCGCAGGCGCTCTGAATTGTGATACGTCCCGTTTCGTAAATCCTGCTCGAGCTCCGCATATGCATAGCGGCGAGTTGTCGGATCGAGATTCTCGTACTGCAGAGGCATTTCCATCACCATCTTTTAAGGGTCACAAATCGACAACGCATTACGCAGACCGCTGCGTTTGCAGGCAATCTCATCCTTACGCGCGCGAGCGCGTACCTTACCTTGATTCGCGTTTCCGATATGCGTGAGAACACCATGACCGAGTTCGTTCAAGAGCAGCCAAGGCTCGGCAATCAGTACGACGACGACGCGCTTCTCCGCTCGTACCTCCGTTGGCGATTGCCCTCGAAGATGCTGAGCGAAGTCGAGCCTGATCTCCGCCGCCTTGGCGAACGCGTGGCTACCGACATACTTGCTCTTGGCGAAGCGGCGGAGGCTTCACCGCCGGGACACGTCCCCTATGACGCCTGGGGCCGGCGCGTTGATCGCATCGAGACAAGCGATGCGTGGGGAGAGCTCGATCGCATTTCCGCGATGGAAGGGATCGTGGCGACAGCGTACGAGCGAAAGCACGGCGCCCATTCGCGCGTCGATCAGTTTGCGCGGCTGTATCTCTTCGCGCCATCGTCAGCGTTGTACAGCTGCCCGCTGGCGATGACGGACGGAGCGGCGCGCTTCCTCGAGGTCCACGGCGGCGAAGCGACGCGTAGCGTATTCGCCCATCTCACCTCCCGCGACCCGCGGCAATTCTGGACTTCGGGTCAGTGGATGACGGAGCGCACCGGCGGCTCGGATGTCGGGAGTACCTCCACGCTCGCCCAGTGCGAGTCTGGCGACGAGTACCGACTGTATGGGTTGAAGTGGTTCACCTCGGCGACCACTTCCCAGGTAGCGATGACCCTGGCTCGCATCGATGGCGCGCCAGGAGGTGGCACCGGCCTGAGCGTGTTTCTGATCGAGCTTCGCGACCGCAACGGTTTGCTGCGCAACATTCGCGTCGATCGGCTCAAGGACAAGCTCGGTACTCGCGCGCTGCCCACCGCGGAGCTGACCCTCGAAGGTACACCCGCGCGACTCGTCGGCGGCTCGGGTGACGGCATCCGCAAGATATCGACGCTCTTCAACATCACCCGCGTTTACAACGCCGTTGCGGCCGTAGCTGGAATGCGGCGCTGCGTCGCGCTCGCGACCGACTATTCACGGCGCCGGCTCGCGTTCGGGAAGCCGTTGATCGAACATCCGCTGCACGTCGAAACTCTCGCCGAGTTGCAGCTCCAGCTGCGCGCCTCCTTTCTGCTCGCCTTTCGTGTCGCCGAGCTGCTCGGGAAGGAAGAATGCCGCGAGGCGAGTGAGTCGGAGCTTCATCTGCTCCGACTCCTGATCCCCGTCGCCAAGCTCTACACGGCGAAGCAGGCGATTGCGATCGCCAGCGAAACCGTCGAGGCCTTTGGCGGCGCCGGCTACGTCGAAGACACGGGAATCCCGCGTCTGTTGCGCGATGCGCAGGTTCTGTCTATTTGGGAAGGAACGACCAACGTGCTGAGTCTCGACACGTTGCGGGCGATGGATCGCGTCGATGCGCTCGCGGCCTGGACAGCAAATCTGCGCCGCCGGCTGAGCGCTATTGATGCCGCAGACTTGCGTCCATCAGCGGATCGAGTGGCGAGCGCGGTGCAGGGAATCGAAGACTACGCTATTCGAGCGGCTCGATCAGGCAAGGAATTCCAACAAACCGGCGCGCGCGCCTTCGCGTATGGGGTCGCCCGGACGGAGGCCGCGACACTTCTGATCGAACATGCGACGGCGAGCGGCGAACGCGCGGCCATCGTAGCAGCGCAGCGTTGGTGCGCGCGTGATCTGGCGCTACTGGTAGAAGGCGACGAGCGTCACCGTGCGGACTCGGCGCACGTCGCCGGATCTGATCACCAGATGTAAGGAAATAGAGCCGGGACCTCGGATCATGTTACTCTCTTGCATCAACGCCACTTTGTCGACGAGAATCAAAAGTCCTCGGAAAGCTCGCTTTCCTCTGGCGCGTCGGTCGAACTCTCGAAGTCCAGGCGGTAGCCGTCGGGATCGACTACAGACGTGACCCACATCTGGTTGCCGACAAACGGTTTCTTCGCCGCGACACCACGCGATTTGAATTCCTTATAGAGACCGATCGCGTCGTTGCAGACGAAGCAAATGGACACGCCGAGCCCAAGCGCTGTCCGCGGGAGGTTTGCCTGGGGGGATTTCGAGAACTCCTGGAGCATGAGGGCGGCATCTCCGACCTCCAGCCAACACCACTGCAGCTTGCCGTCAGTGACCCATTCAAGCGTTTTGCGGAAGCCGAGCCCCTCGGCGTAGAAACGCAGAGACGCGTCGATATCATGGACCATGAAGAACGGAACGGCCTGCCTGATGTTGGACTCGGTCGCGGTTTGGACTGTCATGAGGATCTCTCCGCGTTTTCAGGTTGAATGTTGCGCGATGGTGTTCGGTCGCTCCTTGATCGGCCGGGCGATTTGCGCGGAAAAGACAAGCGGAGTCGGAGAGTCGCCAACATCGCGCCTATGATTCCGCCGATGATTAGTGGATCAACGGGCGGCCAGCCGTATGCTCGCAAAAAAACAAAAAAGACAACAGCCCCGAGCATGGTGCCGGCCGAGGTTTCGAGCACTATAGTGCGAATGGAGGCCCGGCGAATATTCACCCAGCCCAGTATCGGCCCCAGCAATGTGCCGAGTATCCCCCCGACAACGGAGAGCGACGCCGGAACCACGAGAATCCCCCCCACCGTTGCCAAGCCAGGTCCTCGCTCCAAAACAAAGAGCATCGGAATGAACGCCAAGAGGCCGCATACGGCTCCGGCGAGAAAACCGAGAGCCATCAGCTTAACGGTGATTTGAAAGGCGCCAGGTCGAGAGCTCATGATCGCGACTTCGAGCGGTTAGTAGTTGCTAGAGCGATAGCTTGAAGCGTTTCTTTGCTGCACTCACGATCAGGTCTGCCGCGCCCTCAATGCCAAGCCGCTCGGTGTTGACGCTCAGATCGTAGTTCTCGTGAGCCCGGCGGTCCCGCTCCCAGTGCAGGCGCACCCACTGATCGCGCTGCTTGTTGGTCTCGTCGACGAGGCGCGCGGCTTCTTCGGTCCCGACGCCTTCGCGCTGCATGGTGCGGGCGATCAAGGCCTTTCGCGGAGCATAACAAAAGACGTGAAGGGTGTCGTCGCGTTCTGCCAGCATTTCTTGCGTACCCCGACCGACAACCACGAGCGGCCCGCGGGCGATCGCTTCGTCGATGATTCGGTGGGTGACTTCAATCAGCTGCTCATCGGTCGGACGCGTCACGGCGGCCATCGGGGAGACCCATTCCTGCGAGCCCATCGCCATCGCCGCCGTCAACCGCTCCACCAACGATGGCACTCGCTCCTCGCGGGCCTGGACTTCTGCCACACTCAAACCCATTCGTGCGGCGACCGCATCGACTACCGCATTGTCCAGCAGCGACCAACCCAGGGTTTTTGCTACGATGGCGGCGACCTCGGAGCCTCCCGACCCATATAGCCGCGAGACGGTGAGGATCGCCAACAGCTAGTCCTGATAAGGGCGGCGGCGCTTCTCTTCGACGGCCCGGCCGTAGGTGCCCGCATCGGATCTCGCGATCTTCTTTCGCGCGACCAGTGACTCGAGCACCAGCTCGCAACCGGCCGCGACGACCGGCAAATCATCCATTGGTGCGAGCCCGGCTGTGTTCACCACCTGCATCAGTCCCGGAACGCTGCCGAATCCTTCGACCACTGCGTCGACCGGCACATCGTCGGTCACCTGCAGCGCTCCGCCGACGTCGAACCACATGATGATCTCGTCGGTGTTGATTCCGCCGGCGCGATCCTGGTATGTCGCATCGGCAGCGCGGCGAATCAGCTCGCGCGCAATGGTGTGTCCGCCGACGAGCTCCCCCTCGTACTCGAGCTCGATCTTGCCCGTGATAGCGGGAAGCGCGGCGTAGATGTCGGCGATGCGCGGAACGATGTCACGCTCGCCGGTCTGGATGGCGCGACGCTCTGCGTTGGAGACGACATTCTCGAGCACGCTGATCGGCATCCGCTGCGACACACCCGAGCGCTTGTCGATCCGCTTGTCGCCGCGCGCCTCGAAGGCGACGCGCTCGATTACCTCGGCGATGAAGTCAGGCACGCGCACCTTGCCCGCGCCGCGGGCTGTCCACGCTTCCTGATTGGTGATCGTCATGCCGAGGTCGACGGACTCCGGATAGTGAGTGCTAACCTCGCTGCCGATACGATCCTTGAGTGGCGTGATGATCTTGCCGCGCGCTGTGTAATCCTCGGGATTCGCGGTGAAGCAAAGCATGACATCGAGAGGGAGGCGCACCGGATAACCTTTGATCTGGACATCGCCTTCCTGCATGATGTTGAACAGGCTCACTTGCACCTTACCGGCGAGATCGGGCAGCTCATTGAGCGCGAAGATCCCTCTGTTCGCCCTCGGCAGCATGCCATAGTGCATGGTGAGCTCGTCGCCGAGGATGTGACCACCACGCGCGGCCTTGATTGGGTCGAGATCACCGATGATGTCGGCGACGGTGACGTCGGGCGTCGCCAATTTTTCGACGTACCGCTGCTCCGGATTGAGCCACGATATCGGAGTATCGTCGCCGGCCTCGTTCAGAAGATTCCTGCCGTACTTGGAGATCGGCGCGAAAGGATTGTCGTTCACCTCGCTGCCGGCGATGATCGGGAGCGCTGGATCCAGCAGTGTGGTGAGGGCGCGCAAGATTCTGGACTTAGCCTGTCCGCGGAGTCCGAGCAGAATGAAATTGTGGCGGCTCAGAAGCGCATTGACGATCTGAGGCATGACCGTTTCCTCATAGCCGATCACGCCATGAAAGATCGGCTTACGAGTGGCGAGCCTGGTCAGAAGATTAGCGCGAAGCTCATCCTTTACGGATTGTTCTCTGCGCTCGGGCGAACCAAAAGCGGAACGCTTTAGTGCGCCAAATGTTTCCGGATACGTCGACAACGGATTCTCCGAGGGAAATTCACGACTGCGTTCGTAATTTACCCCGCGCACGAGGGGAAACCAGACGGTTTTACCCTTGACACTGATTCCAGATGAGATAAAATTTCGCCCGCGCCAAAAACGGGCACTGCGACCGCGTGCACGGACCGGCGACTGTTCAACGTTTGCCTCTCAAGGAGATCGTAAATGAAGCGCCTGGTTCTCGTCGCCGCTGTCCTCGCACTGGCCGCATGCACGTCAAAGAAAGATGAAGCCGCAACCGCCGACACCTCTGCTCCGGCGATGGCTCCGGCCCCGGCAGCGATGGATACCGGCATGAAGATGGACACGACCGCCAGCACCACTCCTGCGGCGAGCACGACGACCACCACGACCAAGACGACTACCAAGAAGAAGAAGTAGAGATCGCAGCATCTTCTGGATCGGCGCGACCCTTCTAGAGAATCAGCGATTCACGTCGTCAAAAGGCGCCACTAAACAGTGGCGCCTTTTTCGTTTTGCTCGATCTGGACGCTGCATTCACCGTCCGCCCATCGGGCCTGCAGCGTGGTCCCGGGCGCTATCTCGCGTCGCACCATCCCCAGCCCAACGCCACCGAATCGGGGTGACAGCGCGGCGCTCTTTACCTCTCCAATAACCTTGCCGGTTTCGTCGACCAGCTCCGCTCCTTTTGGCGGCGCGGGCCGAGTGACGAAACGCAGTCTGCGCAAAAAACGATTGACGTGGCCGCGAAAGTGTACCCGCGCGACCGTCTCCTGCCCTATGTAGCAGCCCTTCGTGTAGGAAATCGCACCGAGCTCGTCGAAGTTGGCTTCCTGCGGCAAGGTGGTGTCGTCCATGTCGACTCCCCATTCAGGCCGGCCACCCTCGATGCGCGCGATCTCCCAGGTTTCGTTGGTGCCGCGAGCGACGCCCGCCGTTTCCAGCTTTTCCTTCAACAAGCCAACGACACTCGCCGGCGCGAAAATCTCGAATCCATCCAGATCGATCTCCGGCACGCGCGCAATGATCACCGTCGCGTCGGCGAACGGCCGCTGGATGTGAGCGTACGGAGCGAGTGCCGCGATGTCTTTCTCGTCCACATCGAGTGCGCGTGATACTGCGACACGCGAGGAGCGTCCGAATACGCCAATATCGGAGATCTCCGAGGTCACGTCGTGATAAGGTGCGATGCGCGGATTGATGTACTTGCGCACCATCTCTTTCCAGCCGGGCGCGGCAGCAGCGGACGTGTCGATGAGCAGCGCCTCGTCCAGCGCGAAGATACGGAGATCGGCGACGATTTTCCCCTTGGCGGTGAGCGCGGCGGCGTACTGACCGTCGCCCGGCTGCAGCGAAGAAACGTCGTTGGTCACCATCCCGGTGACGAGCTCCGCGGCTTTCGGGCCCGAGATGCGAATGCGCATCCGGTCGCTCCGATCGAAGAAGAGAGCACCGTTGTGAAGCGCGGAATACTCGTTCAATTCGGACATCAACTGCAATTAAGCCAGTGCTCCAAGCGGGCGCTACTGCCCGAATGCGGCGTAAGATGCGTCGAGAAGATCGATCGGATGTATCGAGCGCGCGGGGATATCAGCGCGTATGAGGCCAGCCCCAATCTGCATGAGACACCCGGGATTTCCCGTCGCCACCCACGCCGCTCGCGTCGAGCGAATGTTGGCCAGCTTCGGCGTCAGCACTGCGTCCGAGGTATCGGGCTCGATCAGATTGTAGATGCCCGCACTGCCACAGCACTGATCCGACTCGTGCAGCGGCACGAGCTCGAGCTCCGGAATCGCCGCCAGTACGGCTAACGGCGCTTCTGTCACACGTTGCGCGTGCTGCAGGTGACACGGAGCATCGTAGGTGACTTTGATTGGAAGAGGCCCGCCGACTCTTGGACCCGCTGCCGCCAGCAGCTCGCTCACGTCGCGTACGCGCGCGCTCACCTTCTCCGCGCGCTCGTGCCAGTCGGGATCATCCTTGAGGAGATGGCCGTACTCTTTCATTATCGCGCCGCAACCGGCGGCGTTGACTGCGAAATACTGAGCGCCGGACCTCTCGAAGGCCGCGATGTTCTTGCGCGCCAGCTCACGCGCTGACTCGAGATGGCCGGCGTGCGCGTGAAGCGCACCGCAGCATTTCTGTCCCCCTGCCTGGACCAGTGAGTAGCCGTTGACGGCGAGAACTCGCTCGGTCGCATGATTGGTGGCGCTGAATAATCCGTCCATCACGCAACCGCGGAGCGTGGCAACACTTCCGTTTTCGCCGCGCGTGGCAGGCGAGTACCGCCCGCGCTCGATAGACCGACCCGTCGACGCGAGCATCGCCATTGCGAATCCCAGACGGCCGCTGATTCCGGACAGCAACGTTGGAATGGGCGTCGCTGCCAGAAGGCGAGAGAAGAACATTGCCGGACGCAGAAGCCAATTGCGAGCGAACACGAAGAGAATGAGCCGGGCGATAAATGGCGTCGGCCTGTATTCGTACAACGTCGCGCGAGTGGCCTCGAGGAGCTGCCCGTACGGTACGCCACTCGGACAGACCGGCTCGCAGGCACGACAGCCGAGACACTGATCGATGTGCTTCTGAACGATCGGGTCGTCTGGCTTCACCGTGCCCTCGAGCAGCGATCGCATCAGGAAAATGCGCCCGCGCGGGCTGTCGTTTTCGTCCTCGAGGTTGAGATACGTCGGACACGCCTGGAGGCAGAACCCACAGTGCACGCAAGCATTGATGCCTGGCAGCGCGGCCGCTAGCGGTGTGTTTGGCAGCGCACACCCGGGCATCGGATCGCGCGGCAACGGATCGGGATGGTCTTCTGGCGGCGGCGTCGCAGTCACGTCAGTCGCCAAGGATTCCAGGGTTCAGGATATTGCGCGGGTCGAACGCCTTTCTTATCCCGCGCGAGAGCGAATCGTTCACTACGCTCGGCGACACACTGGCCCAGGCATCGGGCGGAAGCTTTTCATATATCACTGAGGTGGATTCGGTCGCTTCCGCTGAAAAGCCGTTCATGGACCCGGACCCGGTTGCAGCGGCATAGAAGCTAACTGTCGCCGGGGTCTCGACTGATTTGTCGCTTTCAGCCGAGGGCACGGCGGCGAGGATGCGCATCACGCCGCGGCGTGGATCGATGTTGGTAAAAATTCCAGGAAGGTCGTCGTTGAGGACTGTCGCGGAGGTTCCGCTAACCCTTTGAGGCAGACTGGAAATTCTGATGGCGGTGTCAGTGTCGGCATCGAGTTCCCGCAGGGAGGCCCATACCCCGGTTTCCAGTTCCCTCGGGCTTGTGATCCGTTTCAGCGCGCTGATCTGAGCGTTCACGACCGATTCGTTGCCGCCGAAACGAAGCAGCGCGACAGGACTCTCCCCGAGTCCGAGCGCACGCGTGATCGACCGGCTCACCAGCTGGAAAGCAAAGGGCATCAGCGGCGATGTGATTATCGCGCGAATAACCGGCGCAATCTCACGGGGTGTGCCGCCGAGCTCGATGGCAAAGGTGCGATCCGCCTGCGGCGCTGCATACAACCGGAGAGTGACTTCGGTGATAACGCCAAGTGTCCCCCACGATCCGGTAACGAGCCGGGTGAGATCGAACCCTGCCACGTTCTTGACGACTCTTCCGCCGGCGCGGATGACTTCGCCACGGCCATTTACGAATTCGATTCCGAGCAGCATGTCGCGCGGCAGACCGAAGGTCGATGACAGCGGGCCCGCGGAGGCCGTTGCCACTGTTGCTCCGATAGTTCCATACGCCGCGCCGTAGGGATCAAGAGGAAGCCACTGGTTTTGCTCACGGGTGACGCTCGCGATCTCGCCCAGTGTGGTTCCCGCTCGAACGGTCAGAGTCAGGTCTCCAGGAACGTAACTGACGATGCCCGAGTCATGAGCGAGCGAAAGCGTTCGCGTCGCCGCAACCGGCCGTCCCGCATCGAGCCAGCCTCCTCGCCCGCTGATTCGCAACGCCGCTCCGTCCCGGATCGCCGCTACCGCCTGCTCGGTACTCACGTGGCGGCCGGACGCGCCGGCTCGGCCTCGAGCGGCGGAGCTTCGTGCTCGCGACTCTGTCTTCGGCCCGCAGGTGTTCCGTGCCACTCCTTGCAAGAGTGCACCGGGACGACTTTCCCGGGATTGGACCGATGATCCGGATCAAAAACGCCGCGCAGCTCACACATCGCGTTGAGAGTTGTCTCGGTGAAGATCGACTCCATGTAACCCATCTTGTCGAGACCAACACCGTGCTCTCCAGTGATGCTGCCGCCCGCCGCGATGCACGCATGCATGATCTCCCGCATCGCCTTGTGGACCCGCTCGCTTTCCGCCGGATCGTCAGCGCTATAGGCGATGTTGGGATGCAGGTTGCCGTCGCCTGCATGAAAAACGTTGCACACCATCACGTTGTACTTCTGGCTGATGTCGTGGATCACCGCCAGGATCTCCGGCAGCTTGGTCCGCGGGATCACCGCATCCTGAACTATCAGGTGCGGAGCGAGACGTCCCATCGCGCCGAACGCTTTCTTCCTCCCTTGCCACAGCTTCATTCGCTCGGCGTCATCGCGAGCAACTTTGACCTGGCGCGCACCGCCTTCGAGACAGATTCGGCGTACCGTCTCGAGGTCTGCGACAACGCCGGCCTCAAGCCCATCGAGCTCGATCAGCAGAATTGCCTCGGCGTCGCGGGGATATCCGGCTGCGTAGATGGAATCTTCCACGACGCGTATGGTTGGTCCGTCCATGAACTCCAGCGCCGCCGGCACGATTCCCGACGCAACGATCGCCGACGTGACGTGCGCCGCCTGATGTACGGAGGTGAAATCCGCCAGGAGGGTCCGCACCGTCTGCGGCCTTGGCGTCAGTTTGACGGTTATGTCGAGAGCGAGTCCGAAGCATCCCTCAGAGCCAATAAAGGCGCCGCGGAGGTCGTAACCATCGCACTCACCGACCTTGCTGCCCAGCTCGACGACATCACCGCTCGGCAGCACGACGGTCAGTGCCAGAACATGATTCAGAGTGACACCATACTTGAGGCAGTGGGGACCACCGGCGTTTTCCGCGACGTTGCCGCCGATAGTACACGCGGCTTCACTCGAAGGGTCGGGCGCGTAGAGCAACCCGTGCGGCGCGACATAGCGGTTCAGGCGGAGGTTGACCACGCCGGGCTCGACGGTGGCGCGTCGATTTTCGATATCGAGTGAGATGACTCTCTTCAGACGATGCACGCCGATGACGATGATGTCGTCGCCCAGCGCGCCACCCGACAGCCCAGTTCCCGCGCCGCGCGGAACAAAAGGAAGGTTCTGCTCGGCGAGAAATCGGACGACGGCAATCGCTTCGTCCCGAGTTCCCGGGAAGACAGCGAGTTTCGGTTGACGGCGGTAACCGGGAAGACCGTCGGAGTTGTAGACGAGCAGCTCGCTCTGTCGACTCAGTACGTGAGAGTCACCCACGATCTCGGCCAGACGCTCGGCGACCATTGATGGAATTTAACTATTCGTCTCCATCCGGCGCGGCGACCACCAGCTTCAGCGCGTCCCGCTCGATCCTGTAATTGAGTGGCGTGGTGAGCCGCTTCAATTCTCCGTCGAGGCCTATGGTCGCTCCTGGTCGATTGAGATCGATCTGACAGCTATCGACGAGGAAGTTGTCGAACTCCGGCAGCTTGGCCGCTTCCTTGGTTCCTTTCGCGATCGCTGCCATGGCAATGCTGAACAGACGGGCGCGTGCGCGTCCCCGGACGATCATCACATGCAGGCCGCGTTTGCCGTTTTTCACTCTGCTGCCGAGCGTCGGCATCTTCAGCTCGCGCTCGCCCACGCCGATGAAGACCATGGAGGACCGATACGACTTTTTTACGCCCTCGACTTCCAGCGTGACGGTAAAGCTTCGGAGGTCGGAGACTGTCTTGAAGAAAGCCCCAACGCTGGCGAGGGTGTAGCCGACGCGCTTCTCAAAGCGCTCCCGATCTCGAACGAAGGTGACGTACGCCCCGATTGAGCTCGTATTGAGGAAGACGCAATCGTTGACGTACCCGATGTCGGCGCCCGTGACGATGCCTTCGCCTGCGGCGACGAGCGCGGCTTTGCCGAGGTCGGTGGGGATGTTGTGATCCTTGGCGAAGTGATTGAGGGTTCCGCCGGGAAGGATCGCCAGCTCTACTTCGGTTCGGGCAACGAGAGTGGCGGCCGTAGCGATGGTGCCGTCACCGCCAGCGACGAGGAAGCGCTTGGCTCCTCCGTCGACAGCCTTCTTCAGGTGCGCTTCCAGATCTTTGGGGTCCAGCTCTTCGAGGTCAAACCCGACTTCTGTTAGCGCTTTTCTGGCTGCCTCGGCGTTACCACATTTGGCGTTTAGGAATGCTTTGAGAGTGGACAAGGCGGGAGGCGGGAGGCGGGAAGAAGTTCTAAGGGTCGGTGCTATACAAGAAAGACGCCGACCCAAATTGAGCCGGCGTCATCATGAGAACCTTTAGCGTTTCAGTTACCGCATCCCGCTTCCCGCTTCCCGCTTAACTCCAGAATCCCGCTAACGCCGAACCATCCGGCGACTCGCGGAGCTTCTCGAAAGCGCGCTCGCGGATCTGTCTGATCCGCTCGCGGGTGACGCCCATCAGCGCGCCGATCTTTTCCAGTGTCATGGCGTCGGAGCCCTGCTCGAGCCCGTAGTAGAGATGAAGGATCTTTCGTTCGCGCGGCGTGAGGTATTTCCGGAACACGCGGTCGATGAACTCCCGCATCAGGTGGAAGTCGGTCACGTCCTCGATCTCGCCGCCATCTACCCCGGCGAAACGCTCACCGAGGGTGCACGCTTCGCGATCCGACCGGTCGATTGGCGCATCCAGAGAAATCTCGGTTGCCGACATCTGCTTCGCTGAGCGGACGGCGTCAGGAGTCTCCTCGAGGAGGCGGCCAATTTCGTTGTCTGTGGGATCGCGCTTGAGAACCTGGGAGAGAACTGTCTGGGCGCGGGCGAGTTTGATCAGCTGCGAGTTCTGGTTGAGCGGGATTCTCACGCTCCGGGTCTGCTCCGCGAGGGCCTTCAGTACTGCCTGCCTGACCCACCACACTGCGTACGAGATGAACTTGACGCCCTGATCTGGATCGAACTTTCTGACTGCTTTGAGGAGACCTTCGTTTCCAATCGCCACTAGCTCACCAAGATCGAGTCCATGACCCTGATACTTTTTGACGTAGGAGATGACGAATCGAAGGTTCGCGGTGACCAGCCGCTCAGCCGCTTTTTCGTCTCCAGCTTGCGCGCGTCTCGCTAGCCGCCGCTCTTCTTCAGCGTCGGTAATGAGGGGGAGCTTTTGAATGTCCTGGAGGTACTGGTCGAAAGCGGTGGAGGGGGAGGAGCGGAAGAAACCTTTGGATCTACTTTCGCCAGTCGTCTGCATAAGCCCCTTGGGAGAGACACTATGGACAGGCGTGCCTGGGTGGCGCGCCCGGTTTTTTTCTGGACGCGCACGTTAACTACACGCTCACTCAGCCGTCAACAGCCACTTTTCGTGCCATTTACGGGGTCGGCGGATCTTTGGTCTTCGTTCGGGTTGTGGCGGTTATGATGGCTATTCCGATCAGAATGATCGCTCCCACGATCACCCAGGTTTGTGACACGCCGACCAGAATCGCAGCGATCGCCAACCCGATGATGAGGACGATGAATCCGATCAGGTAAGTGCTGAACGACGACATGGTGGTTCCTGTTTGGATTTCGGGCAGAATCGAGGCAAGTATCGGGCGAGGAAATTACCGCTTAGCTATCCCATCCCACCTGGTTGGGACCAGGGAGTCATTGGGAATTGCCTCGACCGGGCGCGCGACTAGCGTCGCGGCTCCCCAGTGCCGACCGAACCGTGCTGCTTCTCGGCAGTCGGGGTTCCAGATGTCGAGGGTCGCGCCGAGGACATTCCCGCCGGTGTCATCGACGAGGTAGCGGCCGAGATATTCATCGCCGAGGAAGACCTCGACGTATCGGGAGAGCGGGAAGATGCGGGGGTCGGCTGCTACGATGCCGTGCCTGGTCTGGCGCCCGCGCCGCGTCTCACCCTGAACGCAGTACTGGGTGAGCGAGACGGGAATGGTGACGCCGTCCTGTGCCCGCGCGAATTTCGACGGGATGAGCGGGATAATCCCCTTCTTCATCTTGATGGCTTCGTGCGCCGTCGCGCGGACGATGCTTGCGGGGATGGACTCTACGCCGCGGGCGATCGGCCTGGTGATGGCGGAAGTCGCCCGTGCGGCTTTGACGGCTTTGGCCGGCAGCGATCTGGCGATATCGGAGACTGACTCACGTAGGGGGGCGCCAAGCATGGCGGCGTCCTGATGGATTCCCTCGATGTCGGCGAGGACCTGAGGCTCGAGCTGGGCGACCATCACGGGCTGAACGTCTTCGCTCGCCTCAACCGGAGACAGCGAGGGGAGGGCAATGGCGCCGGTGGCAATCAGCCCGACCGCGAGTGTGACCGCCAGCATGGTGCGCAGAATTTCGCCGGGGCGCGACGTATCGCCAGCGGCCCTTGGTGCGAAGGTCTGCCGAGAGACTCTGCGAATTTTCATGCAAGCACCTCCCGAAGTTGATCGTCACCAACCGAAACCGTCCAACCTGTCTCTGCTCCCGCCATCGCGCCGATCGCGCTCGGCAGGGCGAATCTCATCTTGCCCGCCCGTCCCTTCTTATCCGATCCGATCGCCTCGAGCACCGCGTCCCTGTCGAAGGGCTGCGGGAGTTCAGTGGGGAGGCCGACCGCCTGGAGCGCATTTGTGATCGCATCCGCGGTTCCAGCCCTGGCTACGCCGACTCTTTCAGCGAGCCTCCCCTCGAGTGCCATCCCGATCGCGACTGCCTCTCCGTGGAGTAGGGAGTAGCCGCTAACCAGCTCGACGGCGTGGCCAATCGTATGGCCAAAATTCAGCGTTTTTCGAAGGCCATCCTCCCGCTCATCACGTGAGACAATGTCGGCCTTGATCTCAATGCTACGGACGATGACGGAGAGCATGGTGTCACTGTCCGGGCCCGCTTTCCCCAGCAGCTGTTGAGCACTGCCGGCGACCTCACGAAGATAAGGCTCATTCGCGATTACGCCATGCTTGACAATCTCTGCAAAACCCGCACGCATTTCCCTAAGTGGAAGCGTGGCAAGGACTTGGGGGTCAACAACGACCGCTGCCGGAAAGTGAAAAACCCCCACCAAATTCTTTCCCGCGGGGGTGTCGACGGCTGTTTTTCCGCCGATCGAGGCGTCCACCATAGCCATCAGGGTGGTGGGCACCTGGACGATCGGAACCCCGCGCATGAAAGTCGCCGCGACGAACCCGGCGAGGTCGCCGACGACGCCGCCGCCGAGCGCGATGACGGCCGAGTCGCGACCATAGTTTTTGGCGAGCATCTGGTCGGTTAAACGAGCCCAGGTGTCGCGGGTTTTGTTGGTCTCGCCGGCCGGAATAAGGAATAGATCGACGGCATCTTTTCCGAGACTGTCCACGATCTGGTTTCCGTACAGGGGGGCGACGTTCGAGTCGCTGATTACGGCGTACCGATGGGCCGGCGCGACGTCCCTCGCGATGGATCCGACCTGGGCGAGAAGACCGGGCGCGACCCGGATGGAGCGTCGGAGATCGGCCTGATCTACCAGGTTACCTCACCGGCGCCGGTGCGGATGTTCGCCACCCGCGCCAAGGTGAAGAGCAGGTCGGACAGCCTATTAAGGTAGATCACCACCAGAGATGGGATCTCAACCTCCCGCTGGAGCCGGACGACCCGCCGTTCGGCGCGCCGACAAACCGTCCGGGCGACATGCAGCACCGCACCCTTCTGGCTCCCACCCGGAATAATGAAAGCCTTCAAAGGCTCCAACTCTTCGTCGCACTGATCGATGGCGTGCTCGAGGGCTTTGATACGCCGGTCATCGATGTTCGCTTTCGCCAGGTGGTTGTGCATTTTGTCGAGGTCGGGCGTGGCGAGCAGGGCACCGATGCTGAAGAGATCTCGCTGGATCGGGACGAGCACTTCATCGACGCGCGGAAGCGGGTCCATGGCGCGGGCAAGGCCGAGGACGGCGTTGAGCTCGTCGACATCGCCGTAG
>JBJMOT010000045.1:0-11156 GCA_045803585.1 Gemmatimonadaceae bacterium | reverse complement strand
CGCCTTCTCCTTGATTTGCCGCACCCGCTCCCTCGTGATCCCCAACAGACTCCCGATCTCTTCCAGTGTCATCGGCTCGGGCCCATCCAGCCCAAAGTAAAGCCGGAGAATCTTCGCTTCCCGCTCCTTCAAGGTCGAGAGCACTTCTTCGATCGATTCCGTCAGCGCGTGCTCGAACGTCTCGGAGTCGGGTCCGGGGTTCTGGGTGTCAGGCAAATAGTCGAGGAGCTTGTTGTCTTCGCCGGGAGTGAGCGGCGCGTCGAGCGAGAGATGATTCTGGGAGATCGACAGTGTCTTCTGGACCTCTTCCATCGAGATGTCCATGCCTTCCGCGATCTCCGATGGCGTGGGCTCCCGGCCCAGCTCCTGAAGCAGCGCCGACGACCGCTTGCCGATGCGATGTAGCGTCCCGGCCCGGTTGAGCGGCACCCGCACGATGCGGCTCTGCTCCGCCAGCGCCTGGAGAATGGCCTGCCGGATCCACCAGACGGCGTAGGAGATAAACTTGATGCCCTTGGTCTCGTCGAATTTGTGGGCGGCGCGGATCAGGCCGAGGTTGCCCTCGTTGATGAGGTCGGCCAGTGAGACACCCTGATTCTGATATTTCTTGGCGACTGACACGACGAAACGAAGATTCGAGCGAACGAGCGTGTCGAGAGCGTCCTGGTCATTCTGCCGGATGCGCTTCGCGAGTTCCACTTCCATCTCGCGAGTGATGAGGGGAAAGACGCTGATGTCCCTTAGGTACTGATCCAGCGATCCTTCGTCGACGGTCGATTTCCGATTCGTCGAAGCCTTCATGGCGATAGCGGTACCCTCTGGTGATTCAAAAGACCCGAAGGAGACCTAATGTACGATCTCTCCGAAGCGCTTCCACCGCAGACGCGTCAACCAATCGAGTCGATCGCCGGTGTCAGGCGCGTAGCTATAATAGACCACTATCGGCTGGCCGCGCACAAGTGAGTCCGCCACGAAGCCCCAGTACCTCGAATCGGACGAATTGTCGCGATTATCGCCGAGCACGAAGTAGTCATGGGGAGGGACGACCAGAGGTCCCCAGTTGTTACGCGATGGGTGATAATTCTCCACCGACGCGCCGCCCGCCAGATAGGCCTTCTGCCAGCCGAATTCGTCATCGGACTCGTCGGCCTCGTCTGGAGTACGCTGAATGTAGTCCTCTGCTACTGTTTTTCCGTTTCTGATCAGCGTCGCGTTGTGCATTGATACTGTGTCGCCAGGAATGCCGACGATTCGCTTGATATAGTTGAGGCGCGGATCGACCGGATAGGTGAACACGATGACGTCGCCACGCCGCGGGGCGTGGAGCGCCGGCAACTTGCGGCCGCTTCCGGGGATGCCAGCTCCATATACGAGCTTGTTGATCAGCAGGAAGTCACCCTCGAACAGTGTATGCTCCATGCTGCCGCTCGCGATCTTGAACGCCTCGACGCCGAATGCACGAATCACCACGAATAGGGCGAGTGACACGATGACGATCCTGGCCCAATGTGCGAGGAACGACAGCTTGCCACCGCTCCGCCGGCGATTGGCAAGTTGAAGTGCGTGTTTTCGCTTTTCCTCGTATGACTCCATAGGCCTTCTATACCGCTGCGATTAGTCCGGCGTTCCCAGATAGTTATCGATTTGCGCGCGCTGAAGGGTGCCGGAGAAGTCGGCGTACCCGACCTTGGTCTCCGAGTAGAACTCGTAGACCTCCCAGCCTCCTTCGCGATGGCCATTCCCGGTCTGCTTCACGCCTCCGAACGGCAGGTGCGCCTCCGCGCCGATCGTTGGCGCGTTTACGTACGTAATACCGTTGTCGAGCTCATTGAGCGCGCGGAAAGCAGTATTCACATCCCGCGTATAGATCGATGACGAAAGACCGTACTTCACATCGTTGTTCACAGCGAACGCCTCGTCCGCATCCTTTACCCTGATCACTGATAGCACGGGGCCAAAAATCTCCTCCTGCTCCAGCCGGCTGCCGGCCTTCACGTTAGTGAAAATCGTCGGCTCGTAGAAGTTGCCCTTCGACAACTTCCCGGGCCGCTCACCACCGGTTAGGAGTTTCGCCCCTTCGGACTGCCCGATGTCCACATACGTCTCGACCTTCCTTACCGCGTCTTCGTTGATGAGTGGACCGACATCGGTCCCCTTCTTCCTTCCATCGCCCAGCTTGAGACCCTTCGCGCGGTCCTCGAGCATGCCAAGGAATTTGTCATGAACCTTCTTCTGGAGAATAAGACGACTGGTAGCCGTGCAACGTTGCCCGGTGGTTCCGAATGCGCCCCACAACGCGCCCTCCAGCGCGAGATCGAGATCGGCGTCGTCGAGTACGATCTGCGCGTTTTTTCCACCCATCTCGAGTGACAGACGCTTGTGCATCCGGCCGCAAGTCTCGCCGACGAGACGGCCGGTCTCTGTAGAACCGGTGAACGATATCAACGGGATCGACGGATGCTCGACGATCGCCGCGCCAACTTGCTCACCCCTCCCGTGAACGAGCTGTATAACTTCTTCCGGCAGCCCGGCCTCGAGCAGAATCTCAACCAACAGCGTGCCCGTATGCGGTACGTCCTCGGCGGGCTTGAAGATTACCGCGTTCCCGCATACCAGCGCCGGAAACATTTTCCACGTCGGGATCGCCATTGGGAAGTTGAACGGGCAGATCAGACCAGCGATCCCGATTGGCCGCCGATAGCTCATCGCCCACTTGTTCCGTAACTCGCTGGGAACTGTTTTCCCGAACAGTCGACGACCTTCGCTCGATGCGTAGTAGGCAGTGTCGATTCCCTCCTGTACGTCGCCCCGCGTTTCGGTGAGCGGCTTCCCCATCTCACGCGTCATCGCGTCGGCGATTTCTTCCTTGCGCTTGGTCATTATGTCGCCGACAAAACGGAGGACGTCGCCACGTGCGGGGGCCGGAGTCCGACGCCAGAGCGCAAATCCGCGCTTCGCGCTTTCGACGGCGCGCTCGACGTCGCGGCGATCGGACAATGGGAATTTGCCGATCATGTCGCCACGGTCGGCCGGGTTGCGGTTATCGAAGTACTCGTCCGACTCCGGTCCAGTCCACTTGCCCGCGATATAATTGTTGAACTTTTTCATTGTCGTTTTGTTAGTCACGTGTACACTTCCCTATTCCTGCATCCCTCTTCCCGCATCCCGTTTCTTCTTCAGCTGTGCTCACGCGAAAGCGAGTATCGCTCGATCTTCTTATAAAGGTTCGACCTCGGCATCTCCACGGCCCTCGCCGTCTCCGATACGTTCCAATCGAACTCACGGAGCTTGTTGAGCAGGAAAGCGCGCTCGGCGGCGTCCTTGAATTCTTCGAAGGTGCGACACTGGGTGAGCGTCGCCAGTCCCGCATCGTCGAGTGCCCTCTGACCCGCGAGCCGGTCTATATCCCGCGCGGAAATCTGGGATTCGGGAGCCAGGATCAGCAGCCGCTCGACCGTGTTGCGCAGCTCTCGCACATTGCCCGGCCAGTCAAGTGAGCTCAATCGCTCCAGAGCGTCGGCAGTAAAGGAGTGCGGCTGAATTCCTTCGCGTGCAGAAAGCGTCGCCGCGAAGTACTGGGCAAGCATGGGAATGTCCTCGCGGCGCTCGCGAATCGGCGGGACGTGGATCGGCACGACGTTTAGCCTGTAGTACAGATCCTCGCGGAATTTGCCGGCGGCGATTTCGCTCTCGAGCGTCTTGTTCGTCGCGGCGATCACACGCACGTCCACCGAAATCGGCTTGGCCCCGCCAATTCTGGTAATGACGTTGTCCTGCAGCACTCGGAGAACTTTCGCCTGCGCCGCCAGGCTCATATCGCCTATCTCGTCCAGGAATAGCGTCCCCTTGTTCGCCTGCTCGAATTTGCCGGCGCGGTCGGAGATAGCCCCTGTGAAAGACCCTTTCATGTGACCGAACAGCTCGCTTTCGATAAGCTCGCTCGGGATCGCCGCGCAGTTAACCTCGACAAAGGGCTTACTCGCTCGCGGCGACATGCGGTGCAGCGCCCGGGCGACCAGCTCCTTACCGGTACCGTTCTCCCCGGTGATGAGCACCCGTGCCGGCGTCGCGGCGACCTTCTCGATCTTCTCCATCAGCGCGCGCATCACGGGCGTCTTGCCGACGATCTCGAACGGCGCGTCGACTGATTGCTTGAGACGCTCGTTCTCTTCCTTGAGGTCGAGATTTACGAGCGCGTTCCGCAGCATCACCAGAATGCGATCCGTGTCTAGCGGCTTTTCCAGGATCTCGTACGCGCCAAGCTGAGTGGCTTCCACCGCGGTGCGGATAGTCGCGTGACCGCTGATCATCACCACCAGAGCGTTGGGATCGAGCTCGCGGAGCTTCTTGAGCGCCTCCATGCCGTCCATCCCGGCCATCTTCACGTCGAGAAAGACGAGGTGCGGGCGCCACTTCTGGTACTCCGCTATTCCATCGGCGGCGTTTGGGATCGAGCGCACCTCGTAGCCTTCAAACTCGAGGAGCTGCCCGAGTGCCGCACGAATTCCCTGCTCATCGTCGATGACCAGGATGCGCCGGCTCAACGAACGCTCTTATAGAGTGTGATCTTCCCGTTCGCGATTCGCACATCTGAAATGTAAGAGGGCATCACCATGGGCAAACCGTTCTGTGAGATTCCCTCGACCGGCTTGCCCTTTTTCATCTGGCTGAGGATGCGCGGAATGAGAGCGTTGGGCACGTCGAGCTTTCCAAGCTTTACTTCCTGGACGAGGAATTCTCCGAGTCCCGGCTTCAGCATGTTGATTGTGCCTCCCAGCCGGACGCTGTCGCGATCGCCAAGCAGCATCCCAAGCGGGCCGAGAGCCTTCGACCCGCCGAAATCCTTGAGCTCGACGTCGGAGCGCACGTACAAACGATCACCCACTATTGCGGCTTGCGCATTTTGCGCCGAGGGTGGGAGCTGCTTGGCGAGAACCGTGAAGATGTAGGAAGCAGCTTCCGCGGCGGTGAGATTCGCGAACACCGGACCGGATTGGCTGCCGAGCGATTGGACGGCGGCGCGGCCGCGATCCGCATCGGCGGCCGTCAGGGGCTGCCAACCGCTATTTGTTGAAGTCGCGGTCTCGACGGTTGTCGTGGTAGTGGATTTGGACGCCGGCACGCGGGCGTACCAGTACCACGCGGCAACGCAAATCAGGATGATGATTACGAGACAGCCGATACGGCGAAGGAATCCGTTCATGTTTCCAGGCGGGAGGTTGTCGACGAGGGAGAATACCCCCGCACAACCCGTGCACGCTAGTTGTCCGGGCCACCCCTTCCGAAACGGCCGTCGCCGCCCTCACGCCGCAATCCAGGCGTCTTGATGCTCTCCGGCACCTTTGCCCACTGCTCGGGCGTCAGAATCTGTTTTGCCTCGCCAATGGCCTGTGTAGCCAGTTTCCTGGCGTCGGTCATTGACGGCTGCAGCCTGGCAAAAACAGTCATCGGGTCAGGACTCTTGACCGTGGTGTCGCCAAGAATGTTGGCGACATTATCGATTAGTGAATCAGCGTTCACCTTGAAGGTGTCACCCGAGGACTGGAGCTTGGCGATCTGGTCCGGCGTAAGCTCGAGCTTCGCCGAATCGTTGATCGCGATGATGTCGAGGAAAGCGTTGGGCACAAGGCGGGTCATCCGCGCCTTCAGGGCCTGCGGAGTCAACCGTCCCTGACCCCGTCCGACGACATTGTTGAATTGCTGGCGTGCGGGATCCGTCCCGAGCGCAAGGCGTCCCTGAATTGCAATCTGAAACGGAACCCTGAAAGCGTTCCTCGTCCCATTAGTCGCGCCGAAGTGCTCGTTGACCTGATACTGGTAGGTATCGGTCGCTGGATCGAATCCACGCACATAAAGTAGTGTGTGATCTGCGAACGTCGGCTGTCCCCAGCCGCGTAGATTGTCGCTGCCGTGAAGGAGCTGATCGAGGCCGGTAAGGGTGTTGAGCGCAATTATGGAGATCGTGAGCCGGCGATCGAGCCCGAACGAGGAGGGCCTGATGTTCGCCTGGAGATCCAGCGTCGGCGCCCACGGGCTCGAACAGCTGCTGCGCGCGGCGACCTTCCCCATTTGACTGAGGAGACAGTCGCGAGCGCGAGAGGATGTGCTCGCGAGAACACGCGTCATCCCGTTGGCGACGGCGGTGTCGCCGCTCGCAGCGGCGACGGCTGGATCGAAAATGAATGCCCGATCGTTGTTACGGCCGTCGCCGTTTATGTCACCGAAGACGAGTGGCGAGTAGTACCCGCCCGAAGTGGCGCGTCCAATTGCGGTCAGCTCCAAAACCGGTTTGACAGGATAAGTAATCGTCGCCAGGATCGCGTGGCGCCGCGAGTTATCGCTTCGTCCCCACTCGGTAACGCCCGGATTTCCGGCGGTCGATCCGACCGTTCCACCGAAACCCTGCGACGTGCCCGCCGAAAATCCCCGCGATTGATCGTACGAGTTGGTCAGCGTGTAGGATGCGCTGAGCAACATTCCCTTTCGCGTGATGCCGTTGATGCCCAGAGTGAGCTGCCTGGTGCTCGAATTGAGGTTCGACTCGACCTGGTTCACCGACCCGAACTGCGGAAACAGGCGCGAGCCGATCACCGACACTGCTCCCGTCGCGGGAACGATCGTTGGCGCTGGCGCGTAGACGGGCCGATTGTTTTCGTTCGCCAGCGTGAACTTCGGAACAGTGTCCAGATTGATATCGGTCAGGCCGGTTTGGCTCACGCCGCGCGCATACCCGGCATCCACAGTCAACGAATATCGATCCCAGAAACGGCGACTAAGGCCCAGAGATGCGCGCCAGGCTCGCGGCGCCTCGAAGCCCGGATCGAACACTGTGACATTGCGACGTTGACTCGCAAAGAACGAAGTACCGCCGTTGCAGGTCGTGGGAATGGTGGATGGGTCGCTGAGATACGACGCCCAATCGGGCGTCGGTGCCGCTGATCCGACACACGTGAGCAGCGCCTGGCCGTTATTCAAGCCGGTTGCATTGAGAGCGCTCGCGAAAAGCTGCGTCGGCGCGGTGCCGCGGAATTCGCCGAAGCCACCACGAAGTGTGAGAGGCGGCGGTCCGAACTGGGATTCGCCGAGGAAGACGGTGAACCCAGCTCGTGGACTCACACGAAACTCTGAAGGCAGATCGTCGGTGCGTCTTCCGAAGGTCGCTTCGACCTCAGGGTTGTAGTCGGGCTTCTCGGGATAGCGCGATCCCTCCGCGCGCATACCATACGTGACCTGCACTCTCGGACTCACTCGCCAGGAGTCGCCGAGGTACACGCCAAAGTTATTAGTGGCAGATTGCTGATCGCGCGCAAAGACAGTCCGGGTGTATTGAGTCGGCGTACCGGCTTCAAAGTCCGCCAGCGAATTGAAGAAGAAAGTGCCGAAGCGATTTGGCACGAACCCAACCGAGCTCCTCTGCTCATTGAGCAATCCGCCGAGCTTAAAGCGGTGTCCACCTGCGGTAGTAAGGCGAGAGATCTCATCGCCGACCTCGAGCAGGCTCGATTTAGTTTCCTGCGGGAGTGCCGGGTTTCCTCCGAATTGCAAAGTCGAAATGGCGCTCGCTCCATCGTCGAGAATCGAAGCGACAACTACGCGTCCATCGGGAACGGAGAGATAGCCAGCCGTGTTTCTGTTGTCGACCGAGCGATACCCACGGGCCTCGTTGATGAACATCCCGAAATGCGAAGTAAGGGTCACCATCCCTCCTCCGCTGGATCCTTTGAGATTTCCGCCGCTGTGTGGAAGCGCGAGCGCATTCAATCGCGATCCGAGTTGAGTGCTGCCGCGCCAATCCCCACGGAGCATTAGCGAATGATCCTCGGCAAGGTTGTAGTCGACGCGAACGATTGCTGAAGTGTTGTCGTTCAGTCTCTCGTCAGGTGTGAGCGGAGACGTAAGCGGAAGCCCGTATTGCTGAACAAGACTGACAAACCGAATTACTGAATCCGGGTTGGTGCCAAGTCTCTGCAGCGTCAGCGGATCGGCGGCGAGAAGGGAGAGTAGCGGATCCGTGCGACGTGTGAATGTCAGCGCGCCGAATGTGAACAGCTTATCCCTGATGATCGGACCACCCGCGCCGAGGTTGATCTGGTTCTGGGTGTACTTTTGTCCGAAGGTTGGATTGGTGTCGTCGACGAACTCCAGGTCTTGGTCTCGCAACGAATACCCGACAGCGCCCTGGATGTTATTCGTGCCACCGCGAGTGGTGGATGCGACCTGGCCACCGGTAAACTGTCCGCGCGCCACGTCGTACGTACTGGTGACCACTCGAGTATTACGAACCGCTTCCGCTGGGACGGTGCCCGAACCGAAGCTCAATCCGTCGAGAGTGATGCTGTTCTGATTGGACGGTTGCCCGGCGACATTGAAGGACGCTTTGGTCGTGTCAGTGCCCGGAACCTGGATCACGCCAGGCGCTAAGGCGGCGAGAGCGTTCAAATCGCCGGCGTCGATCGGAAGTCTGTTGACGAGATTTGGGCTAAGATTTCTTTCGGTGCTTCCAGGTTCAGGACGCTGATCCTGATTCGGGCGACGGCCGCCGCGGACTTGCACCGTCGCGAGCTGAGTGGCATTGCGACCCAGCGTGAAGTCGGTGATCAGCCGGTCTTCGTCCCCCTGACGCGCGATGTTGCGGGTCGTCGGCTCCATGCCAATCGCACGGACGGTCAACCTGTAGCTTCCGCCGCCGTCGGGAAAGACGATGGTATAGCGGCCGTCAGCGCCTGTCGTCTTGGTGCGCGTGATGCCCGTCTCGAGGGACGTCGCTTCGACTCGCGCCCCGCTTACGCCAGCGCTGTCGAGTCCGGTTACCCTGCCCATCAATATGTCGGTGGTTGAACCCACCTGACCCATTGCCAGCGCCGGAAAGAAAACCGCCGCTAACGGGATAACGATGCTTAATATGCCCTTCATGTCCCAACTTCTCCGACCGATTTGTCTCGAGCATCGCCCAGCTTGTTGCATGCTGAGCCCGGAGTGATACGTATGCGTACGCTCGATTGCTGAGCGTGCGCGAACGCGGTTCTGTTCGCTGGAAAACGTTTTCCGCTCATGCCCCAGCGACGGCTACGATATTGTGTGCTCTCAGCCGTGCGTTCGGCCGCCCTCGTTGGAATTGATGCGTTCGATGTCATCGTCGAAGTCGACGCGGCCGCTGGCCTTCCGCAGTGGACGATCGTCGGTCTCGCCGCGAGCTCCGTAAAAGAAAGCCGCGAGCGAGTCGGCGCGGCGCTGGTGAATTCAGGGTTTCAGGTTCCTCCGCGGCGAATCACCGTCAACCTTGCCCCCGCAGATGTGCGCAAGGACGGGACTGCGTTTGACCTGCCGATAGCCATTGGAATTCTGGTGGCAACGGGACAGCTCGAAGCGGAAACCGTTAAAGCCCGAATGTTCGTTGGAGAGCTGGGTTTGGACGGACGACTCCGAACGATGCGCGGCGCGCTATCTGTGGCCCGGCACGCGGCGCGTGCCCACGTATCGACGCTGGTACTTCCCGCGCCCAACGTCGGAGAGGCGGCGAGAGTAAGCGCGCTCGATCTGTCAGCGCCCGTCTCACTGCGCGAGCTTGTCGGCGAACTGCGCTCCGGTCAGCTGACCTCGGCGCGGGTTGCGCGTCGCGCCGGCAGCGTATCGCAGGCGGACTCCGCCGACTTCAGCGACGTAATCGGACAGCAGACGGCAAAGCGTGCACTGGAAGTGGCCGCTGCCGGTGGGCATAACGTTTTGCTGGTCGGTCCTCCGGGAGCTGGAAAGACAATGCTCGCCCGTCGCACACCCTCGATACTTCCGGAGCTGCTGGAAGAGGAAGCGCTCGAAGTCATCGCCATCCACTCCGTAGCCGGGTTACTGCAACAGGAAGGGGTCGAGCGCGGTGTGCGACCGTTCAGAGCGCCACACCACACTATCTCCAGCGCAGGCCTCGTCGGCGGCGGGTCGTCGCCGCGCCCTGGTGAGGTGAGCCTCGCACATCACGGAGTGCTGTTTCTCGACGAGCTGCTCGAATTTCCCCGGCAAGTTCTCGACGGTCTGCGCCAACCGATGGAAGATGCCAAAGTCGTAATCGCAAGGGCAAGCCAGGTGGTCACCTACCCGGCGCGTTTCACACTCATCGGCGCAACCAATCCGTGCCCCTGTGGCCGCGCGGGCGATCCCACGGGATCGTGCAATTGCTCCTCGGCGGATATCGACAGGTACGCTTCTCGAATATCCGGGCCGCTGGCGGACCGGATTGACATGCATGTCACGGTGGGCGCGGTGGCTCTGCGCGATTTGAGCGGGAAGAAAACCGGCGACGACTCGAGTGCTATTCGCCGTCGTGTCGAGAGCTCGCGCAGTGTGCAGCGGCGACGGTTCGCGAAAATGAAAGGCGTGAACTGTAACGCATTTGCGAGTGGGCGCTGGATCGACGCCAACGGCAAGGTTTGTCCCGAGAGTCGGGAGCTCCTGCAAACCGCGGCGGACCGGCTCCGCCTCTCGGCGCGGGGCTATCACCGGGTGCTCAAAGTCGGGCGGACCATAGCCGATCTGGAAGGCTGCACTCAGATCGGTCCTGCGCACATCGCGGAGGCGCTGCGGTATCGTCCGCTGATCAAACCGTCGGTCGAGGTCGCACACCCTATCTCGGCGCTAAGCCAAGCCACAACGAATAGGTAGAGGATGCAGAAAGGCGGAGCGCCGTATTGGCCACTCCGCCTTTTTGCTCGGGTCGGACCTCCGTGAGGAGGCCCGACCAAAGAAGGTGCTTACTCTTGCGGTGGTGCTACGAGCCGGTCGCTGCCGACTGTCACGATACGGAAGTCATCGCGACGGTTCTGCTGCCAGCAGGCTTCGTTGTGCTCGGTGCAAACCGGGCGCTCCTCGCCATAGGACACGAGGTCGAAGCGATCTGCCGCAATGCCGTGGTCAACGAGGTACCGCTTGGCGCTTGCCGCGCGGCGCTGGCCGAGGGCCAGGTTGTACTCGTCGGAGCCACGCTCGTCAGCGTTACCCTCGATACGGATTCTCATACCCGGGTTAGCCTGCAGCCACGGGAGTTTCGCGTCGAGTGTAGCGGCCGCATCCGGTCTGATCGTCGACTTGTCGAAGTCGAAGTAGATCGGCGCGGTGATTCTGGTCGTATCAATCGGAGCCAGCGGTGCCACGCAAGCCGGATCCGT
>JBJMOT010000044.1:0-12211 GCA_045803585.1 Gemmatimonadaceae bacterium | reverse complement strand
TTCCCGTAGCGCCGAGTCGCTGGCCGTCGCGCACGAAACCCTGGATGTTGAGGAGCGCGTTGGCGTTGTTGGGATAGACGCGGTTCCAGCTGCTCACGCCGGGCGCCACCCAGGTCTCCATTCCCACGTCGCGAAACGGCTTGATGAATCGCACGTACGACGTGTCCGCGCCGTAGGTCCACGGCACTGCGATCAGATCCTTCGGAATCGTGTTCACCAGCTCCGGTGAGCTCAGTGCGACGTCGCCCCAGAACAGGAACTTCTTCCCGCTTGGGCGGAGCATGTCGACGATTTGCCTCAGGAAATCGAGATACACCACGCCGATCCCTTGGCTTTTCACTCGCTCGGCGGTCTGTCCGCGACCGAGCTCGAAAGTCTCGTCGGCGCCGAGGTGGACGAAGCGACTCGGAAAGAGCGAGTTGATCTCGGCGAACATCTGCCTGATGAGCGGAAGCGAGCCTGGTTGTCCCGGCGCGAGCACGTGCCCGTGCGGAGTTTCTCCGAGCGGCGAGTAGATCTCGTACTTGAGGATGTGGTGCAGGTGGCCGAACGCTTCCTGCTCGGGAATGATGTCGACGTGATAGTTGGCCGCGTACGCGACGAGCTCCTTCACATCGGCGTGAGTCATGGCGCCGCCCGGTGGCGCGATCAGCGGGTTCGAGTCGTACGCGAGGGTGTGCTCGAAGTACGTCGAAAAGAAGTTGAGCTTGTACGCGGCGAGCGTTCGGATTTGTTTTTTCTGGAAGTCGAGCGTCGGTACGGGCCCGCGCGAGATGTCGTCGTGGAATCCGCGGTAGCGCATCGCGGGCCAGTCGCGGATCGTCGCACGATAGAGCGTCGCGTGATCGCCGTCGCCGGTCAGCAGCTGCTTCACCGTCTGGGCGCCGTAGAAGACCCCGGCCGCGGTCGCACCGATCACGACGATGCGGTTGCCATCGGGGAGAACGACGTAGCCCTCGTCGTGCATCGCCGAGTCGAAGGCGAGTGAATGTCGGCGAAGCAGACTCCTGGCGTCGGCGGCGTTGGCGCGCATCAGGACGACATACGTCCCCGGTCCGGTTTCGCCATTCAATGACCGAATACCGCGATCCTTCAACACGGTCGCGAGATCCGATGCCGCAAATCGGTCTTCGGGGTTGCTCGGTCGGCTGACCATGATGCCTTTAGCGACCGACATCGCAGCCCCTTCCACTCTCATCTCCCGCGGCTGGGGAATGAGGTGAACATCGTTTTGAGCGGCCAGCGGCGTGGCAAGGCTGACCAGGGAAAAGGCGAAGACTGGCGCTGATCTCATTTTGCGAATGGTAGGAGATTGTGTGCGATGCGCGAGAAATATGGCAATGCGGGGGCGATCACGCCTTGGGCCTTGCCTTTAAGGCGCGGCTACGCTGAGATACTCAGGACGATTTTGCCGCGTTTGTGCGACGCGCCAGCAAGCATCTCGTGTGCAGTCCGCACTTGTTCGAGCGGAAGCACCGTCCCGACATCCGTCGACAGTTTCCCGCCGTCGATCAGCTCCGTGATCTTATTCAATCGAGGCGTCGTAACTTCTGCATAGAAGAACGCGCCGCGAACGCCGTACTGTTTTAGCGCTGCCTCGGGAACAGCTGACACGATCGAGACCAGAATTCCATCCCGCCGGAGAACTCGAAGCGAGTTTTCCTGCGTGGCGCCGCCGATTGTGTCGAGAACGATATCAACTCCGGCCAGTGACTCCTCGAATGGCTCCTTTCTGTAGTCAAGCACCCTTTCGGCACCGAGACCGCGTACGTAGTCCAGATCCCGGGCGCCGGCGGTCGCTACTATATGAAGACCAGCCTGCCTGGCCAACTGCACCGCGTAAGCGCCTACGCTTCCCGCGGCTCCGTGGATGAGCACGGTCTGTCCGGCGACTGCATCTGCGTACTCGAAAAGCATCTGCCAGGCGGTAACGGCTACCACTGGAACCGAAGCTGCCTCGATGAAGTTCAAGGTCCGTGGCTTGAGCGCCATCATCGCCGCCAGCGGCACCGCATACTCCGCCTGGCCGCCGCTGAATTGCGGGTTGGTCGAGCCGTAGACTTCGTCGCCTCGCTTGAACCCGGAAACCTCTGGTCCCACTGCTTCCACAGTTCCAGCCACGTCGGAGCCGAGAATGATCGGAAGCGGCTCGAGTATGGATTTGCCCTCGCGGAAGAGAGCGTCCCAATTGCCAACTCCTGCCGCTTCTACGCGGACGAGCAATTGGCCACGCCCGGGCGAAGGACGTGGAACGTCATCGATCTCTATGACACCCGGCGAACCGTATCGTAGAACGCGTACTGCTTTCATACTTGCCTCCAGAGGAACGCAATCCGCAACCCCGCTTCCCGCGTCCCGCTGTCACGCCGGTCGCATCGCTCGCCGCACTGCGTGCACAAGCTGGATCGCATTGAATGGCTTATCCAACAAATTGACCTGGTCGTCGATCAGCCCGCGACGAAGGATCTCGTCATCGGTGTAGCCGGTCATATAGAGAACCTCGAGCTTCGGGCGGCGCTCGCGCAGGCGCGTTGTGAGCGGAATTATTCATCTTGATTCGTAGCGGGACGCCACGGTCGGTCTATCGCTCAGATCTATGAGGCGGTCAGCCCTTTTTCTCGCGGAGCGGCGCGTCGGCAGCTTCGTCGAGCAGACGTTTGAGTTCTTCCTCCGTGAGGTTCGCCCATTTCGCTTGCGGGTAGGGCAGCCGCCGCCGCGCTGGGCTGCCCAGGGACTCGAAGCAGATCCAGCCGCTCTTAAAATCGCCGAGGAAGCCGCCGCCACTCGCGCTCGATCTGCTCTGACCAGGCACCACCGACCACGCGCGCCAGGGCCTGCCGCGATCATCGGTGAATTCGCGAACGCCCATCACTTGCCTCTCGCCCTGTTCCCCTCGCTCGACTTTCAAGGAGGGTTTGCCCGTGGGTCGCGCGCTCGCATCTTCAGCGCGCTTCATCTGATTGCGCACTGCGATTGTTTGCTTGGCGGCTAACGCAGCGGCGAGAAGATCATCCTCGAGCCGACGAATATCCTGAGTTGATTCAGTAGATATCCCATTTTCCTCCGCCTCACACGCCGCGCGGAGTTTGCTCCGAAGCTCCTCTTCGGCGTCCTTGAGCAGCGTCCGCAGGGTATCGCGCTCGGCAGGTTTTGAAGGATTGGACGCCATAGCTAACTCGCGATTGGGTAAGAACATCGATGCAAAACTTTTACCATGATCCCTCAGAGCTGTGAGTACGCGGTCGGCTGCAGGATGATGTCCGTGATGGCCGACACGTTGTCTTGGTACTGAGGATCGCTGGAGAGAGTCTTCCACTCGGGGTCCTGCCCGAACCTGCCCCACGCTGCGTCGCGTGCCGTCATGTCAGGGAAGGCCAGCATGTAGGTGAGGCTCGGCATGTTCGCTCCGACAAGCGTCTCACCGAAGAACACCGGCGTCAGACCCGCTCGGCGGAAAATCGGGACTTCACCGGCGTTGAACATTCTGAGCTTATTGCCAGCAGCTCGGCCACTGACTCTCGTACGTCCTGAGCTCGTAGACGCGAGCCTTGTTCGTGCCAGTGCCAACAGGTGCCTCGACCGCAGGCATCGCTTCGAAGGCGTGCAACAATGTGCTGTCGACGCGCACGAACGCCGGGTCCGACAACGGAGCGTTGATTATCGCGGCTCCAGCGCGGGCGAAATCGGCGTCATTCGACACCCTGTCGCGCAGCGACACCACGCTATCGAGCGTGGGGTGCGGCAGGACGACAACCAGCGTCGGCGCGTTCTCCCCGTACACGACGGTGAAGGCGCCAACTTTCGCAATGCCGGCGCGATTCAGCGCTGGGATCACCGCACTCCCGAAGTTGTCGATGAATGCGCTCTGCTTCTTTCCCGGAAGCAGATGATATCGCCGCAGCTCGATGTATTGGCGCGGCGCGGACTGCGCGGCTTTATGAAGCTGGCGTTTCGGCGACGCGGCCGCAGCGGCAGCGGCTGCCACAAATTCTCGGCGATCCATATGCGTTATCTCACGTTGACGGGTGTGGTGCCTCTTCTGATTCTAGCGCCGAGAAGTCGAATCGCTATAGCGACACGAATTGCAAGAAACTTCGAAGTACCTCCTTAATCATGACGGCTAGTGCGCCGAGGCCGTTCGGCCGGTCGACCAATCCCGCAGCGCCTGAATGCGCTCCTGCATGGTCGCAGAGAGCGGGCGAGTGCGCGCGATCTCGGCGGTGAGATCTTCCATGCGGAGAGTGCCGCCTGCGGCGAATACTCTGTACAGCGCGGAGACTACGACCTGCTCGATTTCAGCGCCGCTGAAACCATCGGCCGCACGCGACAGCGCCGGCATGTCGAATGCCTCGATCGATTGCTTTCGCCGCTGCAGATGCAGTTTGAATATCGATTCGCGCACCTCGGCGTCGGGCAAGTCGACGAAAAAGATTTCGTCGAATCGACCCTTTCGCACCAGCTCGGGCGGCAGCCGGCCAACATCGTTCGCCGTCGCCACCACGAACACATCGCCACGCCGCTCCTGCAGCCAGGACAGGAACGTGCCGAGAATTCGCGTCGACACACCGCCGTCATTATCGCTGCTGCCGGCAAATGCCTTTTCGATCTCGTCGATCCACAACACCGCGGGCGCCGCGCGCTCGGCGGCGTGAATCGCGGAGAGGAATCGCTTCTCGCTCTCTCCGACGAATTTGTCGTAGATACCCGACGTATCGAGCCTGAGGAGCGGCATCTTCCAGTCAGCGGCGACAGCCTTGGCGCACATGCTCTTTCCGCATCCCGGCACACCGACGAGCAACATCCCGCGCGGGAACGGCAGTCCCGCCGCGGCCGCACGACCTGGAGCCGAGACCACTGCTCGACGCGTAGCGAGCCACGCCTTGAGTGATTTGAGATCCGCGATGTCGTCGAGAGTCACGTCGACTGGACAGAACTCCAGGAGTCCGACGGCCTTCATGTCGGCGTATTTCGCGGCGACGACCTGCGCGATGTCCTGCGCATTGAGAACCCCGTCGTCGACGATGACGCGCGTCAGTACGTGCTCTGCCTCGACCAGCGTTAGACCCTGCAGTGCGGCGATCAGCCGCTCCAGATCGTCGGCAGTCAGCTCGGTGCGCACGTTGATACGCTGGTGAAGGTGCTGCACGACGCGCTTGATGAGTGCCTGATAGTCGGCTCGTGACGGAGGCGGGAGTGTCACCAGCGCGGCAAGCTTTCGCAGCGGCTCGGGCAAATTCTCCGCGGCGTCCATGAGAACGATCGCACCGTCCAGACCGTCCAGACCCGCAATCGCGTCAGTCAGATGTTGAGCGCGCGTGGGATCGGCGAGGTCAGCGCCAATGCTTTCGAACTCGTAGATCGCCGGGATGCGTGCTGCCTCGATGTGAGCGAGAGCCGCTGACAGGTCGGCCGTTCCATAGATAGCAGCATCCTGATTCTTGCGGCGCAGGCCCTTCGTGCGCGTCCAGTAGAAGAGCGGGATCCCGAATTCGGCGGCGACCGTCGCCAGGGTGTCATGGGCCTGGATCAGATCGGCGCTATCGAGTGCGATCAGGCCAACGCGGGACCGAACGAGTACAACCAGCTCGTTGACTGGGTCAGGAGTCGGATTCAGCTGTGATTCTCTTCGTGGCCGTCAGGTGCTACTGGACCGACTCCGTAACCGGTATGCGGTGAGAGCGATTCCGACGATGGCGTACAGCGCGGCCGCCATGACATCGCCGCGCTGGAGTGCGCGATAGGCGAGAAAAGCCCAGAAGACCAGGAGTAACAAAACCAGCGGCTTGCCCATCGAGACCTCGGGGAGAGAGTGTTCGATAAGACTGGTCCAATTCCTGGGTCGTAACACGGTCATAATCACGATGTTGGAGAGCCTGCATTACGGTCGTGTTCGCTCAGTTACTACGGCCCGGGTTGCGGCGGGCCTTGAGATTCGCCCCCCTGCTGCTGCGGCCGGAGCTTGAGCTCCTGACCGAAGTTTCGAGAGAGCGTGACGAATAATCCGCGCTGTCCGAAGTGTTGCTGGTTCAGCTCGATCACTCGTCCGTCCGCCGTTCGGTAGCCCCACGTCATCAAATTGAACGGATCCGCAACGCGCAGCGTGACGCTGCCGTGGTCGTTCCAAAGCTTGCGGCGGAGCGCGAAGTTCATGAACACGAACGCGCTTCGTGACCCACCCTCCGTTGCCGATGGCGCGCGATAGTTGGCGAAGGCCTGGAGGTCGGTCAGCGGAGACAACTTCAGCGTCCCGTTCGCCCGGAGATTCCAGACAAGCGAGTGGGTGGAAAGGTCGACGGGAAGGTTCGACGCGTCGCTGCTGTAGTGATAGATGCTCCCTCCGCCAAAGAAGGTGAGCGCCGAGTGCCGGTAGGTCATGTTGAGGTCGGCCCCGGTTGCGAGCGTGCTCGCCACGTTGGCGAACGTGGACACTGAAATACCGGTGGAATCGATCGTCTGGATGTAGCGGACGGCGTGCGAGGTTTTCCGCAGATATGGATTGAGCTGCACGGATCCCCACGAATGCGCGTCCTGCAGTGCGAGCTCGATCGCGTCGGTGTACTCCGGGCGAAGCGCCGGATTGCCGTAGAACTCGTGGCGGGCATCGCTGCGATTCACAATCGGACTCAGCTGCCACGGGTTCGGACGACTGATCCGCCGTGAGTAGCTCAGTTTCACCTGCCGCATGTCGGTGAAATTGTAGGAGAGGATCGCGCTCGGGAACGCACTCCCATAGCGAGTGTCATACGCCTGGCCGGTTGCCGGGAGGGTGAAGCGCGTCGCGGCTTCCTCGAGCCGCAGCCCGCCCTGCGTCTGCACTCGGCCCACCTGCTGTGAGAGCACGCCATAGATCGCGCCGATTCGTTCGCGATAGTCGAAGGTATTCGAGCGACCTGGGTCTGCGATGTAGGCACCGCTGGCGCTATCGAGATAGCCGATGGTGGAGTTCTCTGCGTTCGAGCGCGTGGTTCCCTTGAAGCCCGTCTCGAGCTTCGTTTTGCTCCCGAAGGGATGCGTGTAGTCGGTCTGGAGGTCCCAGGAGGGCATGCGTTGCAGCGATGCATCGCGCTCGCGAGACGGCATCGCTGAGCCCGTTGAAGTGTCCGGCTGTATCAGCACCCCGTACAGATTGTTTTCGCTGGAATCCGTGTTGTTCGAATACCGCAGCTCGGTCGAGAGTATCGTCACCGATGGGCCAGCAGTGCGATGGTACCCGAGCGTGTAATCCTGCGACAGGCTCCGGTAGATCTGGTCGCTGAACTGATTGAATAGCCCGATCACCTGGCGGTCCTGGTCGAGATCGCTGTAAAAGGTGCCTCTTTGATTGGCGAATCGACCTCCGGAAAGCATCGCGTCAGCGGACACGGCGTCGTTCTCGGTCAGCTTGTACTCGGATCGGAACGTCAGGCTGTTCCAGCGCGGCTGCGACGCGCCATTCGACTCTGACTCGACGAAAGCGGGTACAGGAATCAGGAGATTCGTGCGATCGGACGATCCGGTGTTTGTACGATGATCCCGGTACAAGCTCGCCGAGAGATAGAGAGTGAGTGGTCCCGATTGGCGGCCGATGTTGCCGGAGAGGTTCGCCTGTTTGGTGGTCCCGGTGCCGACGTTGAACCCGCCACTCACCCCCACGTCGGCTTGCTGGTTGAGGATGATGTTGATGATTCCCGCGCTTCCCTCCGGATCATTCTTCGCCGACGGATTGGTCGCCACTTCTACCCGTGTAACCGTGCTCGCCGGAATCTGCGCCAGGAATTGCGCGAGCTGTTCGCCGCTCAAGGGCGATGCCCGGCCATTGATCTGGACGACGACGTTGGCGTTGCCGCGGAGGGTCACGTTGTTGTCGCCGTCGACCTCGACCGACGGAACGTTGCGGAGTACATCGACTGCTGTTCCACCGCTCGCGGTCGTCATGTTCTTGGTGCTGTAGCTGTTCCGATCTGGTGAGAGCGCGACGTCCTGGCGTTCGCCAATCACCGTCTGGCTCTCGAGCTTGACGGCAAATTCGGACAGCGTGAGTGTGCCGAGTTCGGCAACTGGATGCTCCGCAGAGATGGTGACCTCGGATCGCACGAGTGGCGCGAACCCCACCGCCCGAACGCGGAGTGAGTACTGGCCGGGCTTGAGGCCGTCGATGTGAAAGGATCCGTCGGATCCGGCGGTTGCATTGCCGACAACCAAAGTGGTATCGCTGGCGCGGCGGACGCTGATCGAGCCAGTCGCGACCGGCTGCCCAGTCCCAAGCCCAACGATGCGGCCGCGGATCTCGCCGGCGTCGGTTGCCGGGCGGCTCGTAGTATCGGTGGTTGATTGCGCCCAAATCGGACGGCCAAAACCGAAAAGCAGAATCGATGCGACCGCTATTGCGGTCCGGCTGCGGTGGAGCGCGCGACGATTTCCGTCAGAAATGGATGGGATTCCCAACATGCATGATCAGAGGTGAGGCCAGTGTATTAGACAAGGCATTGGGCCGGATAGTTGACGGCGGCCATATCTATGCCAGCGATGCTACTTCTGCCGCTCGAGGCCAAGAGAACCGACGACATCATTCAGCCCTCCGGCGGTGATGTGGACAGTTGCGCCTCGTGCGCGGGCAAGGCAGTACATGTCGACGTCTCCCGGTTCGGGCGAGGACATGCGTGTGCACACGATCGGGCCGGCAACTGCCATACTGATGGGAGATTGCGCGATCGGGATGGAGCCGAATAATCCACTGAATCCCCTGGCAGGCGGAGCCTGGCTCGAGTCCGCGCCGAACGAAAGAAAAAAACTTCCAGTCGGTAGCGGCCAGCGAAGCGATTCACCCTGCCTGAGGCGTATCGGTGCGACCACCCATCTCTGGTCTGGCCTGAGTCCTTCGAAGGTGCGGACTGGCTCGAAGACGGTCACCCCGGTCGACACCTCGCGGTCACCAATCTCCACGTCGATACTCGTCTCCCCTGGTCGCAGTGGCCGCAGTCGTCCGTCACCGTCGAGTGTAGCGATTGTGCTATCGTCAACGCGCAGCCTGGCAGCGATGCGCGTGACGGGATCGCCATCCAAACCAACAGCAGCCACGCTCAGCGTCCGGGCCGATTCACCAACGACGAAATTGCCCCAGTCCGCGTTGCGGAGCGTGCGAATCGGCTCGCAGTGGATGACGAAGTCCTTGTTAAGTCTGCCGAGTGATGCCCGCACCACGGCGTCACCGCGCTGGCTGCACTGCACTACGCCACGAGTGGAGACTGGGATGGATACGCCTGAAACGCGCCGGTAGCTGACATTCGCCCGCTCGAGTCGGTGACCGGCCGCGTCGAGCACGCGCGTCGACAACTGCACCGGCCTGACGTTGTTCACCACCATGCCATCTGAATAACCCTCGGCCATAACCAAACGCGCCGGTGGACCTTTGCGCGACAGCCACGCGATTGTGATGAGCGAAACAGTGACGATCGCCGCCAACGTGTACGCAGCAAGCCGAGCACGAGCGGCAGGACTACCGTTCCTTATCGCACTCCAAAGCACGTGAGGTGCCGACCGCAAAATCTCGCGAGCATGCCAGCACCGGGCAGCGAGCGCTCCATGGTGCGCTGAACGCTCGGCGTACTCCTCGCGGAGATCGCCAAAGACATCAGTAATGAATGCGGGATCGCAGCCGAGTGAGATAAACACGCGATCCATGCGTGCGGGCGCGTGAATCTTTGTCCCACTTGCCTTCAGTCCCTGCGGGGAGTGGGAGGGACGCGAGACCATCACGCGAGACGCGGCCGCAAAGTCTTGCCGACACCGGCCCAGATGGAGGTCGCGTGCCGTTCCGCTTCGCGCAGCGCACGCGCTCCAGCGCCGGTGAGCGTAAAATGACGCCGCGAGCGGCCACCACGAATGGGGACCGGATTGCTGCGACGAGAAGTGAGCAAACCTTTTTCTTCCAGACGCTGCAGCGTCGTGTAAATCGCCCCGACCGAATAATTGCGGCCGGTCCGCGAAGCCAGATCGCGGCGAATTGCGAGGCCGTAAGAATCGTTCTGTAGGCGAGCAACTGCCAACAAGGTGGCGAGCTCGAGGGTGCCGAGAGTTGCGGTTGGCATTACTCCCAATTTGTAGAACAAATAAGGTCGGCGCAACGGGACAATCAGATTCGGCCGTAGCTAGCCGATGCCTTCGCATTATCGCAGCATTAGTGCGACTGAACCTGGCCGGGGAAATTCCATGCGTCGTTCACCGCTGCTTCTGATTCCAGCCGTTCTCCTTCTCCTCACCGGGAGCAAGCCAGCCCGCGAGCCTGCCGTCGCGCCGGATGCGCTCGATGATTTCATCATATCCCAGATGGCTCTCCGCCACGTCGCCGGATTGTCGATTGCCATCATCGACGACGGACGAATCGTCACCGCGCGGGCGTACGGGGTCACGGATTCCGCCGGCGGCGCGCGAGTCGATACCACGACGCTGTTCCAGGCGGGATCCGTCAGCAAATCCGTTGCGGCGCTCGGCGTTCTGCATCTCGTCGAGCAGAGAAAGCTGAATCTGGATACCGACGTCAACGCGACCCTGCGCACCTGGAAGCTTCCGCCGACCGAGTTCACGGCGACGAAGCCTGTGACTTTGCGCGGCCTGCTCTCACATACCGCGGGGACCACCGTGCACGGTTTCGGGGGATACGCGACTCCTGGTCCGGTGCCGACGCTGGTGGAAGTGCTCAACGGAACGCCGCCCGCGAACAGTCCGCCGATCCGCAGTGAAGCGATTCCCGGTGCCCGCTGGAATTATTCGGGCGGCGGTTACACGATCATGCAGCAGATGGTGCTCGACGCGACCGGGCAGAGATTCCCCGATTTCATGCGGAAGACTGTGCTCGAGCCCATCGGGATGGCGCGCAGCAGCTACGAACAGCCGCTTCCCCCAGCCTTGGCGGCGAAGACGGCGGGCGGCCACTACCCGGACAGATCGCTGGTGCCCGGGCGCTGGCACATCTATCCCGAGATGGCGGCGGCGGGGCTGTGGACGACGCCGAGCGATCTGGCGCGGTTCGCGATCGAAGTGCAGCGCGCGTACACGGGAAAATCCGCGAAGGTCATTTCACCATCGATGGCCCATCAGATGCTGACCAACGAGAAAGACGGAGACGGACTCGGTCTCTTTCTGCTCGATAGCGGTCCTGCGCTTCGGTTCAACCACAATGGACGCGACGATGGGTTCGACACTGAGCTGACGGCGACGGCGAACACGGGCCAGGGCGTGGTGATCATGATCAACGCCAACGACAATTCACGCATGATTCCCCGCATCCGGAATTTCGTGGCGAGACAGTACCACTGGCCAAATGCATCCGCGTACGTCGCGCCGGCAGCTGTATCATTGCCGCCGGCGGTCGCCGCGCAAATCGCCGGTCGCTACGAGTTTGCGAACAATCAGATGATAGCGTTCGTGCCACGCGATGGGCGCCTGTCGACGCTCAGCGACAGCCTGCCCGACGAGGACTTCATTCTCGTCGATGCCGATCACATGGTCTCAGCGGACCGGAACGTCCGCTATGCTGTCGTACGCGATCCGTCGGGCACGGTTATCGGATTGTCTTTGAACCAGGGCGCGACATCGCGTCCCGTGCCACGCATCGGACCGCTCTTCGCAGACGCTGCCGCACGAAACGACGATGACCCCGCCGTGGATGCCCGGGTGGATAGTGCGCTGCGAGCTCTTGCCGCGGGAGGAGTAGCGGTCTCCTCGAGTCCGGTCATAACGCCGGGAGCCCGGCACGATTTCACCAATCCGTGGCTACCCGCTGCGGGTCTGAGGTCGCTGCAATTTGTCGCGGCGCAGAACGTCGAAGGCCGGAACATCGAGCGTCACGGGTCCGGGGTGGCTCGAGTCATTTACTATAGAATGATCACGGACAAAGGAACGAGGATGCTTCTCGTGCATCTCACGGCGGATGGTTTGATCACTGATGTGGACGTGGTCGACGGATAGTAACGCCGCGTTAATAAGCGAAATCGCCTGTTGTCTCCCAAGCGGCTGAGTCCTTGCGGCTCCTGATATGAACCCAGGTCACTCGCACTTACCCGTTCCTCCCTACAGTCTTCCCTACAGTCTATAGTATGCAATCTTATCGATCCCAACTTTTATGACCAACCTTAACGCGCTGCTCCTCACCGCCCTAACAGGCTCCTTTGCCGCCACGACTCCCGCGCGCGCACAAATCTCCTGCTCCTCCCACCCCGCGCCAACCGAAAAC
>JBJMOT010000043.1:0-5088 GCA_045803585.1 Gemmatimonadaceae bacterium | reverse complement strand
ACGGTGCCCTGGCAGCAGCAGTTGGAGAGCGGTTCGAGCGGCGCTGGCTTCGGGAGATTGGGAGCGGCGCAGATGATACGGCGATGGCGGTGCCTGACTTCTCGGCGACGACAGATCTTTTTTCGATCGCTGCGAATGTGAATCAGATGCAAGTCGTGCCGGCGAGTCTCCCACAGATCGCGCGTTTGATTGTCGCTGTGCTTCTGCCTTTTCTGCCGGCGCTGGTGATGACAATGCCAGTGAGGGATATCCTCGAACACGTCGCCAAACTTGTCCTGTGAGATGTCGAACCACTGACGCTCCGAACTGCTTTGCACGTCGACTCATCGATTCGCGGTCGTTATGTTTCAGCGCTGTCTCAACAGCGACCAGGCAAAGGTGCTGAACCGGACCCGGTGGAAGCTGATGTGTGACTTCACGGAGCTCTTCGGAGATCCCACGAACCCGGCGCGCCAGAAGCATTAGCTCCGCGCGTTGCTCAGCCGAGCCAGAAAACTGAACCTGGATACCCTCGAGGTTGAATGCCACCAGCGCGAGCTGTTGTCGCATACCCTCGTGAACCTCTGCCGCCACTCTATTTCGCTCGGTCTCCTGAACTTCGAGAAGGCGCCCGCCGAGGTACGCCAGCTCTGCCTCAGCATCCAACTTGGCGCGGCAGATCCGCATTCCGATCGCCACAGCCACCAGAATGAGCGCGGCCCCGAAAACAAACAGAAGTACCTCGAGCAGCGACATGGCGACTAATAGGGGATTGGAATTGCGTTAGGCCGCCTTCAGGGGGCCTGCGAATCGACGGTATGCCGAGTGCGCGCCGACGGACATTAGACTTTGGGCTAGGAACACTTGGCCTTTCGCATCGTAGCAGATGACCCCATAATGGTCCTTCTCGCACTTTGCCGAGGCTGTATGAGCGATGTCGATTCGATCGTCTTCGTAGTCGACGATGATGATTCACTGCGTCGCAGCCTGGAAAGGCTGCTACGCGTCACCGGGCACAACGTCGAGGCCTATGCGTCCGCCGCGGAGTTCCTCCAGCGGCCCGACCCCGATGTGTCCTGCTGTCTGATTCTCGACATCAGGATGCCGAACCTTACGGGGCTCGATGTGCAGCGCGCGATCAACGAATCGGGCCGCCCGATGCCCATCATCCTCATGACGGGCTTTGCGGACGTCGAGAGCTGCGTCGCGGGCATGAAAGGCGGGGCAGCGGATTTCCTGCTCAAGCCATTCGACGAGGACGATCTGCTCCGCGCTGTGACGGCGGGCCTCATTCAGAGCGTGGAGCTGCGCAAGGCGCGCCAGGTCCGTGGCGAGCTGGAGCATCGACTCATCGCACTCACGCCGCGTGAGACGCAGGTGTTCTGGCTGGTGGTGAAAGGACTTCTCAACAAGCAGATCGCCGCACACCTCGGCACCAAGGAAGGAACGGTAAAGCTCCATCGGGCGAACGTGATGCGGAAGCTTCACGCGCAATCAGTTGCGGATCTTGTTCGCATCGCTGATCGTCTCGAGAGTCAGGGCAATTCTCCCGTTCGCGCACGCGGCAGTCTCCCCACTGCGCCGCCGCAGGACACCGCCCAGCTGGCGTGATTCGCTAGCCCCGTGGAGGACGAGAACGCTCGTCCTCCACACCAAGGTCCAATGACGCGGGGGTGCCGATAAAATCACCTTGCCACGACCAACCACCCTCGGAGCAAACCATGTTTCAGCGAGATCGAATTGCTGAGATAACGTGATCGTCAGGGATCACCTGACGATGTGGAAATCACAGGTACGAACCGAGCCACCAAAGATCGTCGTAGTGGACGATGACGATTCCTTCAGACGTGCAGTGTCACGGTTGATCGGGCTATGGGGCTACAACACCTGCACCTTCGGATCCGTCGAAGAGTATCTTCGGCGAGAGATCGAGCCGGATTGCATCGTGCTCGATGTTCACATGGCGGGCATGAGCGGGCTGGAGCTCCAGGCTTCGCTCGCAGGGCGGCGGAAAACGATCCCCATAATTTTCGTCACCGCGATGGACGATCCAGCCACCCGCCAGCGCGCGCTCGATGCGGGCGCCGTCGCATATCTCGAAAAACCCTTCGAAGACTATCGGTTGCTCGAGGCCCTGCAGTCGGTCACAGACTTTCCGACGACGTGACGTTCGGCGCCGAGATCGGGAACTCCGCCGAGTTAGGAATAGTGATCCCGGAGTCCGCGGGCGCCATCATCAACATGAACGTCGCACCCTGATCGACGTTATTGACGGCCCAGAGACGCCCCCCATGCGCCGAGACGATTGATCGGCAGATCGCCAATCCCAGTCCCAATCCCGTTTCCTTCGTGGTTACGAAGGGCTCGAAGATCTGCTCGAGCCGGTCCGGATCCACTCCGATCCCGCGATCGATCACCGAAAGCTCGATCGCTCCAGCGGCGTTGTAGTCTGCGCTGATAGTCAGTCGCCGGTCGTGCGGCGGCATATGGGCCATCGCGTCACTGGCATTCAGAATCAGATTCAGCAGCACCTGCTGTAGCTGCACTTTGTCTCCCATTACCCGCGGCAGAGAACGCGAAACGTGCGAATCAACCGATATTCGCCGCTGAATCAGGTCGCTGTGGACGAGACTCAAAACTTCGCTGACGATGTCGGAGAGCCGGAGAGGGCGCGGCTGGATCTCGCTCTTTCTCAGGAATGAGCGCAGTCGCGAGATGACTTCACCGGCGCGACGATCGTCGGCGGCGATGTCCTCGAGTATTTCGCGCAGATCTGCGGCGTTGGGCTGATTTCGCGCAATCATTCGCTGCGCCGCGCGCGCATTGGTGAGAATCGCGGCCAGCGGCTGATTCAGCTCGTGAGCCAGCGCTCCTGATAGCTCACCGAGGGCCGCGACACGGCTCAGGTGCGCCAGCTCTCGCTGCTGTTCGTGGAGCATGGATTCATTGCGCTTTCGCTCGGTGACGTCGCGAATGACCACGATGTGGCAGGGTTCCCCCGCCAGGTCCACGGTGTTGGTGGTAAGCGCCGCGCGCAGGATCTTCCCTGATTTGGTGCGCAGATCCACCTCGTACTCCCGCAGGATCTGGCCAGAAAGGAGCAGTCCGCGCGCGGCTGCCTCCTCCTCGTGAACGATCATTCCGAGCTCAGTGCCCGTCCGGCCTACCGCTTCGGCGCGAGTATAGCCGAACATCGCCTCCCACTTCTGATTCACCTCGGCGATACGAGCATCTGACAGCCGCGTTATCACGCTCGCGTCGGGATTGCCATGGAACGCTTTACCGAAGCGCTCTTCGGACAGGCGCAGCGCCTGTTCGGCCGTAACGCGATCTTCGATTTCCTTGAGCAGCTGCATGATCGCGCCCGACAGTTCGGCAGTGCGCTCAGCGACGCGGGTCTCCAGCTCGAGGCGGGACTCGCGCAGATCCTGCTCGACCTCTTTCTGATCGTGGATATCGCTGCCCGAGCCGTACCATCGAACTATTACGCCGTCGCTGTCGCGGATAGGCAGTGCTCGCAATAGGTACCACCGAAATTCTCCAGGCGTGGGAGCGCTGAGCCGGCACTCGATTTCATACGGGGTTCCGGTGGCGCGAGCGCGAGTCCACTCAGCGAGCACCGTCTGACGTTCATCGGGGTGGACCATCAAATACCAATCACCCTTATCGCTTGCCGGGTCGGCGCCAGTACGCTCGTACCACTGCCGGTTGATGTAGTCAGGCCGGCCGTCCGTTGTAGCAGTCCATACTATCGACGGCATCGCATCGGCCAGCTCCTGGAGTCGCGCCTCGCTTTCCCGCAGCGCGACCTCATCCACACGCATCTTTGTCGCGAGCTTGTGCTCGGTAATGTCGACATTGACGCCGATCATTCGTATCGGGCGCGCGTTGCTGTTGTAAAGCGCTTTGCCTTTGCCGAGTATCCACAAGATACTGGAGTCAGGGCGCTGAACGCGGAACTCCCGCTCGTACGATGTCCCCTGCGCCAGCGACTGATAAATGGTTTCTTCGAGTGAAGGCCGGTCTTCCGGGTGCACCACGCTGAGGAATTCGGCGAGTGTCGGTTCACCCGGGTTCTGGTGACCGAATAGCTCCTTCGACTTCTCGGACCAGCTGACGCGGTCGTCGGCGGCGCGCCATTCCCATGCTCCAACATCTGCGGCTTCCAAAGCCAGGTTCAGTCGCTCTTCGCTTACGCGTGAGCGGCGTTCGGCGTGCTCGCGCTCACCGATGACGGCGGTCATGACCAGAAACGGAATGGCGATAACGATGAGGAAGCTTTGTATAGCGAAGGCGTTCTCCGCCGGCGAGGCGGTGAGGAACGGGCCGCGCCCGTGCACAGCACCCCAAATCGACAACAGCGTGACAGCCATCAACGAGGCAGTTGTACCACGCGGCCCGAATCGGATGGCACTCCAGAGCAGGAACGGCAGTGGAGCGTAAAGCAACACCGGTGACGGATTGTGGCCGGGATGCTGACCGTTGAAAACGTACAGGGATACCGTCAGCAATCCGGCCGCGAGACTCACTGCCTCCAGAAAACGTTTCGTATGCGCCGCCTGGATCTCGGACAGTGTTGTTCGCTTCGCCCAGGAAAGAACGAGCGAGCCAATAGTCAACGTGGTCAGCGAGTTGGACAGGAAACGAGTGCGCCAGAGCGACCAGTAGCTATCCTCACCCGCACCGGCGAGGGTGACGAAGCCGACGTCGATGAACGAGGCGAAAAACGTTGCCACGAACGCCGCGCAAAAAATGAAAACTCCGACATCGCGCGATCGATCGAAGCGAACGTGTTTCTTCGTCGGCGCAAGCGAGCGGATCAGCGCGGCGCCGATCAGTGCTTCACTGCAATTGCTTACATACCAACCGAGCACGAGAATGGTCGGGAACCCGCTGTTCAGCTCAGCCGACAGATGCGCGGGGAGAGCAGCCAGGAGCAGAATCCACCACCAGCTCGTTGGCGTGAGCAGGAGTGCAGCGAGCAGTATTGTGTTGGGCGGCCAGAGCGTCGAAATCGGAATCGGCCGAAGCGTCAGCTCAAAACCGAGCCTGGCGCCGAGGTAATAGGCTAATCCCACGAAGACTGCAGTAGTCCACGCGCGGGGGATT
>JBJMOT010000042.1:0-24802 GCA_045803585.1 Gemmatimonadaceae bacterium | reverse complement strand
GAAGCGGAACGGCTGAGACGCATTACCGTCGTGCGAGAGTCATATAAGCGAGAGCAGCTCGAGCGTGCGACTCTCGTGATCGCCGCCACCGATTCGCGCGAGGTCAACGCGCAAATCGCCGTGGACGCGAACGCGCGCGGCAAGCTCGTCAACATCACCGATTATCCTGACGAAGGAAATTTTCACACTATGGCTGTGCACCGCTCCGGCGACATCACGATCGCAGTTTCATCGGGCGGAGTACCCGGCGCTGCCGCGCGAATTCGCGACGCGATCGCGGAGCGCTTCGACGCGCGTTACGAGCAGGCGGTTTCCGTGCTGCGAGGTTTGAGATCGGACTCGATCAAGCGCGGCGACGATACCTGGCGAACTGCCTCGAACAACCTGCTCGGCGAAGACTTCTGCGAGTCGGTTGAGAATGGTTCCTTCAAAGAGAAAATGGATTCGTGGCGCTGATAGTCGTCGGTGTGAGCCACACCACCGCACCAATCGAGGTGCGGGAGAAGCTGGCCTTCAGGCCATGGGAAGCGCTTCAGTCGTTGGCGAGACTCAGAGGAAGCGGGCTGATACGGGAGGGCGTGGTTCTCTCCACCTGCAACCGCACCGAGATCTACGCGGTGGAGGAGAGCACATCGGCCGCGGCACACATCTCCGGCCTGCTGTCGGACCGCCTCGGTAATGACATAGCCGAATTCGAGTACGTCCGCAGGGATCGCGAGGCGACCTCGCACTTGTTCAGCGTTGCTGCCGGACTCGACTCGATGATTCTTGGCGAAGCCCAGATCCAGGGCCAGGTGAAAAGCGCCTGGGAAGAGTGCCGCGCCGAGTCGGGGCCGATTCTCAACAGAATGTTTCAGAGCGCGCTGCAGGCGGCGTCGCGCGCGCGCGAAGAGACAGGAATCGGCCGGGGTGCTGCCTCAGTAAGCTCGGCGGCGGTTCAGTTGGCGAAGAAGATTTTCGGTGGTCTTGGTGGCAGACGTGCGATGGTGCTCGGAGCTGGCGATGTCGCTGAGATTGCTCTCGAGTGTCTGCTCTCGGAGGGAGTGCACGTCGCGATCGTCGCCAACCGGACCCACGAGCGGGCGCAATCGCTGGCGGACAGGCACGGCGCAACCGCGATGCACTACGATCAGTGTTGGGATTCTTTGCGCGACGTCGATGTGATGATCTGCTCCACGGCCTCGCCGCATCCGGTTGTCACAGTGGAGCGGGTTCGCGCCGCGTTGCAGGCGCGCGGCGACCGGCCACTCTGCATTCTCGACATCGCGTTGCCGCGGGATGTTGAAGCCGCGGTGGGGGAGCTCGACAACGTATTTCTCTACGACCTCGATGATCTACGCGCCGCGGCTGCGGCGAACCTGGAACGAAGGGAAGAAGACGTTCCAGCGGCTCGCGCTGTCATCGTTGACGAGGCCCAGAAATACTGGGATTGGGCGGCGGGCCTGGCCGCGGTTCCGGTCGTCAGAGAATTCAGGGAAGAGATGGACAGGCTCCGCAGTGCGGAACTTGCAGCAGCATTCCGCCGTCTCGGTCCGCTCTCGCCTGAACAGGCCGACGCAATCGAGCACTTCTCGAAATCATTGATGAACAAATTCCTGCACGAGCCAAGCGTTCGACTCAAAGCGGCAGCGGCAAACGGGCGTGGTCTCGCGGTGGTAGATGCTGCGCGGTACCTGTTCGCGCTGGAAGGCACTCGAACCGACGACGTCACGAAAGGAGACTAAGTCCACATTGCCAAGAATTCTGGTTACCGGCGGAGCCGGTTTTATCGGCTCCCACGTTGCCGACCTGTTTGTCGAGAAAGGATTCCAGGTTGAGATCGCCGACGATCTCGCGAGCGGCAAACGTGAGAACGTCCCCCGCAAGGCGACGTTTCACCAGATCAGTGTCACCAGCGCCGACTTCGCCCGGCTGGTGCGGGAAGGCAATTTCGATGTAGTTGCTCACCTGGCCGCGCAGATAGATGTCAGAAAAAGCGTCGCCGACCCTATCAAGGACGCAACGATCAACATCCTTGGATCGCTCAACCTTATGGAGTCGGTGAGAGCAGCGGGCGCGAAGGCGCGCATCGTGTTCACGTCGACGGGTGGCGTTCTCTACGGTGACTTCAATACTCCGCCCAACGCCGAGGTTTATCCAAAGGATCCGGAGTCGCCCTACGCCATATCCAAGCTGAGCACCGAGTACTACCTGGCGTACTATGGCCGCGTTCATGGACTGGATGCCGTCGCCGTTCGGTTCGGTAACGTTTACGGACCGCGACAGGATCCGCACGGAGAGGCTGGGGTCGTCGCCATTTTTTGCGGCAGAATTCTGAGTGGCCGCCCGCTCACCATTTTCGGCGACGGCATGCAGACCCGTGATTACGTCTACGTTGGAGATGTCGCGAGGGCTGTATGGCTGGCGGCGACCAAACCTTTGCCGGAGAAGGCGAGGCTGGACGCGCGCGCGTTCAACATCGGGACGGGCGTCGGCACACCCGTGTTGGACATCGCGAAGAAGCTGCAGGAGGTGGCAGGAACCGATAGGCCGATCGAGTTTGCGCCGCATCGGCCCGGTGAGCAGCAAGAGTCATTCGTCAACGTCGACAAGGCGAAGGCAGTCCTCGGATGGCAGCCCGAAGTGGACCTGACCGAAGGGCTCGCAATGTCGTACGAGTGGTTCGCGGGCCGAATTGCCGGGGCGAAGGTTTGATTCCGATTCTCTTTCTGCAAACAGGGCAGGCTATCCCCAGCTCGCCGATGGAGCTCGTTACGAACTCCACGGGCGCCACGAAAATCGTGCTGACGATTCTGGTGATCCTCTCGTTGATAAGCTGGGGAATCATTTTCGCCAAATGGTACGAGCTGCGTCGCGGTCTGCGTATCACCTACGCGTACAGCCACGATTTCGCCGGAGTACCGACACTCGAGCGCGCGGCGCAGCTGGCGAGCGAATCCGGTGGTCCGCCGGCGACGATCATGGAGCGTGCGATGCGCTTCATCGAAGAGACGACGCCTGCTCTTCACGGAACGTCGGAGCGATCCGCCCGTTTCAGCAGCGCCCAGGTAGAGGCGCTTCAGCTCGTTCTGGATGCCGAGACGAGCTCGGAACGAGATCGCCTGGGTCGCTGGGTTCCGGCTCTCGCCACGATAGGCTCGGTCAGCCCGCTGATCGGGCTCCTTGGCACCGTGTTGGGTGTAATAGACGCGTTCGTCGGAATCGCCTCGAAGGGCTCGGGAAACATCGGCGCGGTTGCGCCGGGAGTCGCGGAGGCCCTTATCGCCACCGCGGCTGCACTCAGCGTCGCGATTCCGGCAGTGTTCGCGTACAACATCTTCGCCGCGCGTCTCAACAAGATCGAAGGCGAGCTGGAGAGTGTCGCTTCCGAGTTGATCGCGTTGATGGTGAGAGAGGGCATGATCTGATGATCGAGACGCATCACACTATTGCCACAGCGAGCTCTGGCTAATGCCGCGGCGCAGACGGGGGCGTGACCGTCTCCAGCTGAATGCAGAGATCAACGTCGTCAGTCTGATCGACGTGATGATGCTGCTGATGATCATCTTCATGATTACCGCACCGATGATGCAGGGCGGCGTAGACATCTCGCTGCCAAAAGCGCAGGCGCGTCCGCTGGAGTCGAAGAGCGGACTCACTGTCACCATCGATCGCGCAGGATCCATCTACGTCGATGATGCGCGTCTCACCTACAATCAGTTCTCGGCGAGCTTCAAGGCGCTGGCGCAGCGGCGCGGGACCGGCGGAGTTTATCTTCGCGCCGACGACGGAGTTTCTTACGGAACGGTGGTGAAAGTCCTGGCGATCATGAGAGCCAGCGGCGTCGGTGATATCGGGCTCGTCGCCGAGCCACCCGAGGCGAGATAGTGGCGCGCCGGGAGAATGGGCTCGCTGGCCCTTTCACACTCTCGGCGATTTTCCACGCCGCTGTCGCGACGCTCCTGTTTCACGCCCTCGGGCAGAGCAAGCCGGTTGCGCTGCCACCGATGTATCGGGTGAACATCGTGGCCGCTCCGCCCGGAGAAAGGGCGATTGGTGAGGTGAAATCCGGAGAGGCGAAGGCGACTCCCGCCGTTACCCAGCCTGCTGCTTCTCCGTCAACCGTTCAGGAAACACCTGTACCGGTACGAAGTAGCGTGAAACCTGCGCCCAGTCCGCGCACCGGTACGGGCGCTCCGAAGGCAGCGGCGAAAACTGCGACACCGACGACCGGGAAAACGGCACCGAAAGCAAAGGTGACCGCTCCGGTTGATGCAAAGGTCAATCAGAAGACGGCGACTGAAGCGCCGAAAGCCGGCGGTGGACCGACAGGCGGGAAGGGAAACGATGTTGCAACAGTGCGAACGGACGGGATCGAGTTCGCTTTTCCAGGGTATCTCAACAACATCGTTCGTCAGATTGCAATCAAATTCAAACCCAGGAATCCTGCTGCGCGTCTCAAGGCCGAGGTAAGGTTCCTGATCCATCGCGATGGCTCTGTGTCAGACATCCAATTCATAAAACGGTCGGGCAACTTTTCTTTCGATCTCGAGGCGCAGGGCGCTGTCGAAGCAGCCGCCAGTGCGCTCGCGTTCGGGCCTTTGCCGGACGGATTTCCCGATGACGCCTTGCCTGTGGTGTTCAGCTTCGATCCCGAGTTCCTGAAATGAGGTTCCGCGCTGCGCGCTTCACACGGGTCCAGGCCCTCTTCGCGCTCAGCGTCGCTTTCCTGGCGCCGCTGAGTCTGCGTGCGCAGGATACCACCAATACCGGCGTACGACTTGGTCTGAACTACGGCGCGGGTACGAAGCCGGGCGTGATTGTGCTGCCTGTGATAGACGACGATAGCGACTCGCTGCGGGTCATCGTTCAGAGAGATCTCGACTTCAGCGACCGCATGAACGTCATCGATCTCGATTATTCGACGGTATCGAGTCTCGTCCCTGCAGCCGGCGAGAAAATCAACTTTGGGCTGGTCGCGAAATTCGGCGCCGCGCTGCTGGTGAGGATGACGCCGACGTCGCAGGGTCTGCACGTCGCGGCCTATGACGTCGCGAGAGGGCAGCTGCTGCAGTCCGAGCATTTTCTGTTCGACCGGCGCGACCGGGATTGGAGATTTGCGCTGCATGGCATCTCCGACCAGATCGAGCAGTGGACGTTCGGTAAGCGTGGTATCGCCCAGACACGAGTCGCCTATGTCAGCAACGGCGAGCTCAAAATCATCGACAGTGATGGGGCGGAGACGCGGGCGATTACCACGGGTAAGGGCGCTCTCTCTCCTGCCTGGTCGCCGGGCGGCGAATCCGTGGTGTTCACCGTTCTCGGCAACTCTGGAACACAGGTGGAAGAGCTCGACGTGCGGACGGGCCGGACCCGCCGCATCAGTCAGATCCGTGTGGGTCTCAACATCACACCGGTTTATCAACCCGGCGGAAATGCGATTCTGTACGCACAGGGGACCGGCAATGGAACGGACCTCGTGCTGTCGGAGCTCGACTCGAGCGCGCCGCGGCGAATCACCATTGGCAGAGGCACGGACAACACTTCGCCTTCCTACAGCCCGGACGGCACCAAGATCGCTTTCATCTCCGGAAAGTCGGGCTCCCCGCAGGTTTATATTATGGATGCGGACGGCTCCAACGTTCAGCTGCTCACTCCGTACACCCCAGGCGTGCGCAGTTATCGCGCGAGTCCTGACTGGTCTCCCGACGGTCGCGCGGTCGCATACGAGCAACAGAATGGAAACTTCCAGATCTGGACGATCGATTTGCGTGACCGCGCCCCGAAGCAGCTCACCAGCGAAGGTGAGAATGAGGATCCGTCCTGGGCTCCCGATGGGCGGCATCTCGTTTTCACATCTTCGCGTGGTGGTGACAAGCAGTTGTGGATTCTCGACACCGAGACCGGCCGCGCGCGTCAGCTCACCCATGCCAAGGGTGCGAGACTCGCTGCGTGGTCGCCTATACTGGCAAATCCGGAAGTAGGGACATATTCGCAATGATTAAACAACGTGCAGTTGACGTTTACAACGTCCGAACCGGCCGGGGTCAAATGCGTGCTCTGGCCGCGGTAATTATTCCGTTAGTGTGCGCCAGCTGCTTTTTCGCGACGAAGTCCGATTTCGACAAGCTGCAGCAGGACATAGTAGGGACCCGCGCAACCTCGAATGCATCGGATTCGGTGCAGCGCGCCTATCTCGTCGAGGTGACCAGAACGGTGCGCACGCTCAACGACTCGATCAATGCTTTGAGCAGAAGGATGAACAGCATGCGCACCGCGAACGAAGCCGATTTGGCCGCGATGAAAGAAGACATCTCGCAGCTCCAGGATTTGAGCGGCCAGAGCGAGCAGAAGCTCCGCGACATGCGCGCGGCTGTCGAGGAGAAAACCGCCCAGGTCGATCCTTCGCAGGTAACGGACAGCGCCTCGGCGGGCGCGGCGCCCGTGAGTGGACCTGGCCCGGCGCAGTTGCTCCAGGCCGGCCGCGACCAGCTTCTCAAAGGCGGCAATGTGTCGGCGCGCGCAGCGTTCAGCGAGCTGATCACCAAGTATCCCCGCTCTGACCTGGTGCCGGAGGCGATGTTCTTCACCGCCCAGGCTTTCACCGCCGAGCGGAATCCGGAGGCGGCCGATCAGCAGTACGCGGCGCTGATCACCAGATTCCCGAACTCACCGCGGGTTCCGACCGCGATGTACAAGCGCGCTCTGCAAATGCAGTCAGCAAAAAAGACTACTGCTGCCAAGGCCTTATTCCAGGAAATCATCAAACGCTTCCCCCGCTCCGACGAGGCTGCCCTCGCCGATGAGCGTTTGCAGTCGATCAAATAAAAGGGAAGCGGGAAGGCGGGAGGCGGGAGGCGATGACTGAGACTCCGGGCCAGGAGATGCCGTTCCTGGATCACCTGGAGGAGCTGCGTAAGCGGCTCTTCTGGGTGGCGGGTGCTGTCGTCATCGGCGTCATCGTCGCGTTCGTATTGCTGTCCAAGCTGGACATCATCAGAGTCCTGGAGCGCCCGATCCTGCCGTTGCTGCACGGGCAGAAGCTGATTTACACCCACCCAGGCACCTCCTTCCACATTCTGCTCAACGCGTCGTTGGTGCTGGGGATCATCCTGGCCTCACCGGTAGTAGTAGGGCAGTTATGGGGATTTCTCGCTCCCGCGCTCTACGCGCACGAGAAAAAGATCGTCGTGCCGGTTGTCGCATCGATGGTGGCGCTGTTTCTGGCCGGCGTCGCCCTCAGCTATTTCGTGGTGCTGCCGCTGACGCTGCGCTTTCTCATGAGCATAGAGTCGACGGCACTGACGCCAATGATCTCGGCGACAGAGTATTTCGATTTCGCGATCAGCATGTGCCTCGCATTCGGAGCGGTGTTCGAGGTCCCTATCGCTATTCTGGCGTTGACGGCCCTCGGGATTGTCACGCCACAGTTTCTTTCCAGGTACAGGAGACACGCGATAGTCGTGTGTCTGGTCGCCGCGGCTTTCATTACTCCCGGCGCGGACCCATACTCTCTGTTCGCGTTAGCCATCCCGCTTTACTTCCTGTACGAGCTGAGTGTGATCGTGGCCCAATTCGCCTGGCGCAAGCGCGAGAAGCGTCACGCCAGACTCGACGAAGAAGCTGGTCATCCCCACAATGCGGGAGCGCCTGCCTGACGATGCGCGGGGTCTTGGTGCTCGTCGGGCTGTTCTCGGTTGTCGCACACTCACCGGTACTGGCGCAGGTGAAGGGTGTGCCGACCCGCGTCGATACCCTCCGCGCTCGCGCGGACACAACGCGACGTGACAGCACGAAGGCCGATTCCTCCTCGGTGCGCGAACTCGTCAAATGGAACGAAGCGGATTCAGTGATGCAGGAGCTGATGAAGCGCGCGGGTTACACGCCGACGAGGTATCAGGGGAATAAGGCGGTTTTCGACGCGCGGACCCACACGCTGCAACTCGAGGGCAGTAAGGCCGCGGTCAACCGCGAGCAGACTGTTCTCGTCGGCGACAGCATCATATACAGTGATTCAACCAAGCTCATAGTCGCGCGCGGGGACACCGTCATTCTCCGCGATCCGCAACAACAGGCGGCCGACGTAATTGCCCGCGGCGAGATGCGGTACAACCTTGAGTTGCACAAGGGTCTCGTCACCGAGATCAGTACCCAGATCGCCGAGACCGGCCAGAACTGGCTCGTCCATGGTCGTGAAGCGGCGTTCGTCAGCGACACCACACGCGGCCGCGAGACCGCGTTCTACGTGCGCAGCGGCACCATTACCAGCTGCGACGACTCGATCCCCGATTACCACTTCAGGTCGAACGAGATCAAGATGGTCACCAAGCACATCATGGTCGCACGTCCTGCGATTCTGTACATCGGCGAAGTGCCGGTGATGTGGCTGCCGTTCATCTTCCAGGACATGCGCTCCGGACGGCGGAGCGGCATTCTGACGCCGCGCTTCGGCCTGAGCGAGATATTCCGCAACAGTCCGAGCTACCGTCGTCACCTGGAAAACCTCGGCTATTATTTCGCGATCAGCGATTACCTCGACGCGCAATTCGCGCTCGACTGGCGCAGCGGCAGCCGGCCGACCGAGGGTGATCCGGGCTGGACCCGTCTCAATGCGGACATGCAGTATAGGTGGCTGGACAGGTTCGTGACCGGGCGTTTTGCGATTTCCCAGCTTAATCAGCGCGACGGATCGTCCAATACGGCGATCAATTGGACCCACTCTCAGGATTTCTCGCAGGAAACGCATTTCCGAACGAACGTGAATTACGTCACCAACACCTTCGTTCAGCGGAATACTTCGTTCAATCCGGCGTCGGTGCTGGCCACGATTTCCTCGAGCGCCAACTACGACACCAAGATCGGCCCAGCGAGTCTCGCCCTCGGCGGCTCGATGTCACAGCACCCCGGTCGCAGCGAAGTCGAGAGGACGTTCCCGAACTTCAGTATCACCGTCCCGACGCTGTCACCGGTTTCCTGGCTCGACTGGACGCCGCAGTTCAACTTCACCACCAACGAGACACTGAATGCCGACCAAGGGGCCGAATTCGCGTATCGCTACACTACCAATGCGTTCGGCCAGCCCGACAGCGTAAAAAATAAAGTCAACGTTCGGGATACGCACTCCGGATTCTCCACTCCGGTGCGAATCGGCGGTTTTACCTGGTCCAACTCGTTCACTCTCAGCGATCGCGAAGGCAACTCGCCGACGACGATCCCGATTCACGACGTGCACGATTCGTCGATAGTGACACCGCGAGTCTTTGCGAAAACGTTTTCGAGTGAGCTCGATTGGCAGACTGGTATCACGCTGCCCAGCTTCCTCCAAAGCTCGCTGAAACTGACACCATCGGTGTCGTTCTCCAACGTCGATGGCCATGGCTTCTGGCTCCGCACGGAGCAGAACGGCGGCACCTGGGTTCACCAGTCGAAGCGTCCGATTTTCTCCCTGAGCGCGACGCCCACGCTCTTCTCGCTGTTTCCGGGCTTCGGACCTGTGAGTCGCTTCCGCCACTCGATCACACCGATTCTGACCTATAACTACGCGCCGACGGGAGATATCAGCGACGAGTATCTCCGTGCGCTGAACATCAGCAGGCCCAGCTACCTCGGCGCTCTGGCGCAGAACCGGATAACGCTCGGGTTCTCACACGTGTTGGAGGCAAAGCTCTCATCCAGTGACACTACCAACGGCGCCGAGCCGCAGAAAATCAAGATTCTCTCGATGAACTTCACTCCACTCTCCTACGACTTCGAGAGAGCGCGAAAGACCCATCAGTCGGGATGGGTGACCGACGCCATCAGTACTGACATCCTCACCGACCTGCTTCCAGGGTTCCGCAGCAACATTCGCTACTCGTTGTATCAGGGCGACGTGCTGAGCGATACGGCGAAGTTCAAGCCGTTCTTCGAGGGTCTCGACGCCGGCGTCACTCTCAACTCGCAGTCGGGAATCTTCGGCGCGATCACCCGTGTGTTCGGTCGCGCTGTGCCGCAACGGAATCCGCAGATCGAGCGGCTCGAGCCCAGCTCGGACGACGCTCTCGCTGGTGCCGTGGCAGGCACGCCGGTGGCGGGCATTCAGGCGCGGAACCGTCAATACTCGATTCCACCGAGTCAGGGATGGTCGGCGACGCTTCAATACACCTACAGCAGGCAGCGTCCTCCCACCGGTAATGGAATCATCATCGAGAATAGTCCTGAGGCGCGGTGCGCGGGTGTGGAGTCGAACGTGATCCTGTTCGAGGACTGCGTGCAGCGCGAATCGGCGATCGTGAATGGTGGGCTCCAGCCGGGAACGGTTACTGGAGGAACGCCGTTCATTCGTGTGCCCCCGCGGGACAACCTGCAGTCGTCGATGAATTTCCATCTGACTCCCAGCTGGGCAGGCACCTGGACCACCAACTACGATTTCGCGGCGCACAAATTCGGAAGTCACACTGTCGCGCTGCAGCGGGAGCTGCACGACTGGAAGGCGATATTCGGCTTTACACAAGCGCCGAACGGAAACTTCGCGTTCAACTTCTTCATTGCCCTCAACGCGGAGCCCGATCTAAAATTCAACTATGACAAATCGACTTATCGTCCAGTAACGCGCTGACGTTGACTTCTCAATGACCGAGAAGCTTCTCATCGACGGCGATACACTATCCGTCGCTGAAGCCTACGCCGTCGCGGTCGGTCGACGTCGCGTAGAGCTATCCCCCAGAGCGCGGCAGCGAATGTTGCGCACCCGCGCCGTGGTCGACGACATCGTGAAGAGAAACGAAGTCGTGTATGGCGTCACCACTGGTTTCGGCAAACTCTCAGAAGTGGCGATACCCCCGGAAAAGCTCGCCGAGCTCCAGGTGAACCTCGTGCGCAGCCACGCGGCGGGAGTTGGCGACAGATTGCCGGAACCAGAAGTGCGCGCGATGATGTTGCTCCGCGCTAACGTGATCGCCAAGGGATTCTCTGGTGCGCGGCCCGAGCTGGTCGACGTGCTGCTGCAGATGCTGAACGCCGACGTCTATCCGCCGATACCGGAGCAGGGCAGCGTTGGAGCGAGTGGTGATCTGGCGCCTCTGGCGCACCTTGCCCTCGCGATGATCGGCGAGGGAGCGCTGATCAAGGGCGATCGCGAGAGCGAAGCAGCGGCAATCCTCACTGAAATCGGCGCGAAACCAGTCATACTTGGTCCCAAGGAAGGCATCACTCTCATCAATGGGACGCAGGCGCACACCGGAGTCGCGCTGATTGCACTGGTCCATGCACGCGCATTATGGCGGACGGCGCACGTCGCCGGCGCGATGTCGCTGGAGGCGCTAATGGGCACACCGGTCGCGTTTGATGAACGCATCCACGACGCTCGCGGACAGGTAGGTCAGAAGCGATCAGCCGCGCTATTGCGTGACCTGCTGGCGGGCAGCGAGATCAGGGAAGCGCATCGGCACGGTGACCCGCGAGTGCAGGATCCTTACGCACTACGCTGCATGCCGCAGGTGCACGGTCCGGTGCTCGACGCCCTGGACTGGATAGACCAAGCCATCTCACGCGAGCTCAACGCAGCCACCGACAATCCTCTCGTATTCGAGAATGGCGAGACTCTGAGCGGCGGCAACTTTCACGGGCTCACGGTGGCGATGGCTCTGGATTTCCTCACAATTGTTTTGACCCACCTCGCGACCATCGCCGAGCGCCGCATCGATCGACTGGTACATCCGGACCTCAATCATGGTCTGCCGCCATTCCTTACCGAGGACGCGGGAGTCAACTCGGGGTTCATGATGGCGCAGGTCACGGCCGCTGCGCTGGCCAGCGAATGCAAAGTCCTCTCTCATCCGGCGAGCGTAGACACGATTCCAACCGACGGCAGCAAGGAAGATGTCGTGCCGATGGCGATGGGCGCCGCATGGAAAGCGAGGCGCGTTCTTCGCAACGTCGAGAATATTCTCGCCATCGAGTTGATGTGCGGTGCGCAGGGCATCGATTTCAGAGCGCCGCTGCGTCCGGGAAAGGGTGTGCGCACGGCGCACGAGCGCGTCCGCGACATCGTGCCGAGGCTCGAGACCGACCGGGTGCTGAGCGCTGACATCGCCGCACTGATGTCCGCGGTATCGGCAGGGAAGTTCGCCGACATCGGATCTCCGATATGACCGATTTGAGAGTGCCCTACGATGGGAAAGCGTTCGAGGCCGCCGCGCGAGAACGCGGAGCCGTTCGCGCGCCACGTGGAACGGCGCTCTCGTGCAAGGGCTGGCAGCAGGAAGCGGCCCTTCGGATGCTGATGAACAATCTGGATCCCGAAGTGGCGGAGCGTCCGGCCGATCTGGTTGTCTACGGTGGTACGGGGAAGGCCGCGCGGAACTGGGATTGCTACGACGCGATCGTTCGCGAGCTGAAAAATCTCGGCGACGATGAGACTCTACTCGTGCAAAGCGGCAAACCCGTCGGTGTGTTTCGCACTCACGTCGGAGCTCCGCGGGTTCTCATCGCCAACAGCAATCTTGTCGGACGCTGGGCGACGTGGGACCACTTCCGCGAGCTGGAGCGAAAGGGCCTGATGATGTACGGCCAGATGACCGCCGGCTCGTGGATCTACATCGGCTCTCAGGGAATAGTACAGGGCACTTACGAGACGCTTGGCTCGGTAGCGCAAAAACATTTTGGCGGGAGTCTCCGTGGCCGCTTTGTTCTCACCGCGGGACTTGGAGGGATGGGGGGCGCCCAGCCTCTTGCTGCTACAATGCAGGGCGCGGCCGCGCTCGTGATCGAAGTGGATGAGTCGCGGATCGACAAGCGACTGGAGACCCGCTACCTCGATCGCAAAAGCGCCAGGACCGATGAGGCACTGAATCTCATTGCCGAGGCGACGCGCGCTGGTGAATCGCTCTCCGTCGGCTTGCTCGGCAACGCTGCCGAAATCCTGCCAGCGCTCGTGGAGCGTGGAGTCACTCCGGATATTCTCACCGACCAGACCAGCGCGCATGACATGCTGAACGGTTACGTGCCGGCCGGCATGACGTTGGGAGAAGCGCTCGAGCTGCGAAACAAGAACCCACAGGAGTATGTGAAGCGCTCGACCGCGTCGGCGGTGAAGCACGTCGCTGCGATGCTGGAGATGCAGAGGCGCGGCGCCGTCACCTTCGACTACGGCAATAACATTCGCACAGTGGCGTTCGATGCGGGTTTGACCCACGCGTTTGACATCCCGGGCTTCGTGCCGGAGTACATCAGGCCACTCTTCTGCGAGGGCAAAGGTCCCTTCCGATGGGTGGCGCTCTCGGGAGATACAAAGGATATCAAGCGCACCGACGACCTCGCGCTCGAGTTGTTCCCAAACGACGAGCATCTCCGCCGCTGGATCTCGCTCGCCCAGCAAAGAATCAAGTTCCAGGGGCTACCCGCTCGCATCTGTTGGCTCGGACAGTCTGACCGGGCAAAGTTCGGCGTTGCCATCAACGATCTCGTGGCTTCTGGAGACATCTCCGCCCCAATCGCCATCGGTCGCGACCATCTCGACACCGGGAGCGTAGCGTCGCCGTTCCGCGAGACTGAGGGAATGCGTGACGGAACCGATGCGGTTGCCGACTGGCCGCTTCTCAATGCGATGCTCAACGTCGCCAGTGGCGCGTCCTGGGTTTCTTTTCATCATGGCGGCGGAGTCGGGATCGGGAATTCGCTGCACGCGGGCCAGGTCATCGTCGCCGACGGTACGCCGGAGATGCGAGTGCGTCTCGAGCGCGTCCTCACCAACGATCCGGGCACCGGCGTCGCCCGCCACGCCGACGCTGGTTACGAGGTGGCTGTCGAAACTGCGCGAAAGCACGGACTGCACCTGCCGATGATCGACAGATGAAGCGGGATGCGGGATGCGGGATGCGGGAAGCGGCCATCGAATCAGTACTCTGATGCTCACGAGCGAGTTCAAGCCCTGGCACGTACCGATCTTCCTGGCGAAATACGCGTTTCTCACCGTTACGCGGAGACCGGTGCTGGTGAGTTTCGAAGTAACCATGCGCTGTAATGCGCATTGCGGTTTCTGCGATTACTGGAAAACTGATCCAGCAGCGAAAGCGACCGAGCTGAAGTCATTCGCCGAGTGCGCGAGTTTTTTCAATCCGATGGTCATCACTTTCACTGGGGGCGAGCCGACGCTTCGCCATGACCTCGAGGATCTCGTGTCCAGCGTCAACCGGGCGGTCCGCCTCAAGTACATGACGCTCCTCACTCACGGGGGGATGTTGTCACCTGAGCGGGCGCGCTCGCTCTGGAAGGCGGGAATAAACCAGTTCAACATCTCGCTCGATTATCTGGATGAGCGTCACGACAACGCACGTGGAATCCCTGGTCTGAGCGCGAAGATCATGCGCACCGTGCCTCGGATGCGCGAGATAGGAATCAGCGGCATTCGTTTCAATACGGTCATCAAGCGTGACAATCTCGATCAGCTCATGCCGATCGTGAGACACGCGCGCAGCCTCGGCTGCGGCGTCAACTTCAGCTGCTACACTGATAACAAGAACGGCAATCGCGACGGCATCATCGATCGGGAGAAGGGTGAGCTCGAGACCGCGATCGAAGAGATTCTCGCATTCAAGCGACAACACCGCGGCGTTATCACCAACTCGGATTACTATCTGGAACAGATTCCGCGCTACGTTCGCGGCGAGATCACCGAGCCGTGTCGCTCGGGAATGCGAACCATTCACGTGAATCCGCTCGGAATGGTAAAGCGCTGCCCGGATTTTCCCGCCGATTTTCACTGGACGAAGTACAAGAAATACGAGCCGATCGACTGCAATGCGTGCTACTACGCGTGCCGGGGGGAGGCGCAGGCGCCGATTCGGTTCTCGAGAGTGCTGGATGTTATGGCTACGCCAGCTCGAACGATGCCGGTGGTAGGGTGAGGAACGAGAGAAAATTGAAAGACCTTCTCTTCGTAAATGCCGCCCAGGTCATAACCTGCGCCGGCCCTCCGCGCGCGCGAAAAGGCGCCGAGATGTGCGACGTCGGCATTCTTCGGCACACCGCTGTTGCCGTTAGTGACGGGCGCATCGCCGCGATCGGGGCCACCCGTGATCTCGAGCCCGCGTATGAAACCGCCGAAGTCGTTGATTGCCGCGGTTTCGTGCTCACGCCCGGTCTCGTCGATTCGCACACCCACGCCGTGTTTGGCAAAGCTCGATTCGAGGAGCATGAGCAGCGCGCGGCCGGACTCGACTACATGGAGATCGCGTCGCGCGGTGGAGGAATTCACGCATCGGTGCGCGACTTCCGCGAGCGCGGTGAGCAGGAACTGTACGATCTGGCGGCGCCGCGCATACGCGACCTCATGTCGTATGGAACGACGACCCTGGAGATCAAGAGCGGCTACGGTCTCTCGGTAGAGGACGAGCTCAAGGCGTTGCGGGTGATTGGCCGGCTTGCCGAGCATTTCCCTTTGCGCATTGTCGCGACGTGGATGGGCGCGCACGAGATTCCCCACGATTATCGCACCGGCGATGGGCGGCGTGCGGAATATCTCGACATGCTGACCGACGAGCTGCTGCCCAGGGTAGTCGCGCAGGGCATCGCGCGATTTGCGGATGTGTTCTGCGAGCCGGGAGTATTCACGATCGATGAGACTCGCCGCATCCTCCAGGCAGCACGACGCGCGGGGCTAGGCCTCAAGCTCCACGCCGACGAGCTGAAGCCGGCTGGCGGCGCCGAGTTGGCCGCCGAGCTCAACGCCACGTCCGCTGACCACCTGGCCGCGATCTCCGAGAAAGGCGTGGCGGCCCTAGCTGGATCGGACACGGTCGCTACCCTACTTCCTGGCACCATGCTCTTCCTGGGGAAGGCGAAACAGGCGCCCGCCCGCGCGTTGATCGACGCCGGAGCCGCGGTCGCGCTCGCGACCGACTTCAATCCCGGGACGTCGCCGACCGTTAACTTTCCATTGATGCTGACTTTGGGCGTCAGTCAGCTCAGAATGAGCATGGCTGAGGCCCTGACCGCGGTGACGGTGAACGGCGCCGCCGCTCTTGGCCTGGCCGGCGAAACCGGGCAGATTGCACCCGGTTTTTCAGCCGATCTGGCGCTATTTGCCATAGGGGATGTGCGAGAGTTGCCATACTGGTATGGCGCACGTCTTTGTGTCGGGACGTGGAGGGCAGGCGCGCCTTGTCACCCCTACGAAAACCTAGGTAACTTGATCGTTCGTCCCCCGGAGGTAGTGCCTACCGGGTAATTCAATGCCCGGCCGCCCTACATGTCTAACGTCGAAAAGCTGAAAAAAAAGGCTGCCGAATTCGAGCAGAAGAAGCAGTTCGATAAGGCGCTCGAGGTCTATCTCCAGATCATCGGGCAGACGGAAGGTCAGGAGGATCGCGACGTCACGGTTTACAACCGCGTCGGCGACCTTTACCTGCGGCTGAACAAGACCGACCAGGCCGTCAATTACTACGAGCAGGCGGTCGATCTTTACACCGATGGCGGCTACCTGAACAACGCCATCGCCCTCTGCAACAAGATTCTCCGCCACGCCCCGGCCCGGCACCAGATCTACTACAAGCTCGGCAAAATCTCGGCGAAAAAGGGCTTCAACAGCGACGCCAAAAAGAACTTCCTCGAGTTCGCCGACCGGATGCATCGCGCCGGAAAGGACACCGACGCCTTCAAGGCGCTCCAGGAGTTCGCCGACCTCTGTCCCGGTCAGGACGACATCCGCCTGATGCTGGCCGACCAGCTAGCCAAGGCCGGCAAGAACGCCGAAGCTATCGAGCAGCTGCAGATCCTCCACGAATCTCTGGACTCGGAAGGGCGTGCCGCCGAGGCGGAGGCGACTGTGCAAAGGATCCACAGCCTCGATCCGAACATCGAGCCGCGTCGCTCCAAGACTCCGGTGAAAAGGGATTCGGGTGGGCTGGTGTTCCTCGACGTCGGCGGTTCGCCCGCCAAGCCGCGCCCCAAACTCGACGGACCCAAACAGGCTACACGCGCAGCGGAGCCGCCGAAGCGCCCCCAGACGCCACCGCACGTCCAGCCGTCGCCCGAGTTCGAGACGCTCCCCGACATCGAGCTTTCGCCCGAGGAGCCGCTCCCGGCGCTGGAGATAGAGACGACTTCGCTGGCCGAACCCGAGCCTTCGCCGTCCTCACTCGAGATCGAGCCCGCGTTCGACCTCTCGATCAACGACGATGACAACGTGGCTCCGCTCGAAGGTCTCGAATCGGCGGCTGACATGAGCCATTTCGCCATCGATCCGGGAGTCGCTACCGCCCGGGAAGAGCTGGAGGCGCAGGCCGCTGCCGACGAAATGGAAGCTCTTGCCACCGAAGAAGCACAGGCAAGGGTTGCCGGTGAAGAACGACAGGCGCCGCGTGAGCCGGGGTTAGGTGAGCCCCTTCTGGACGAGGATCCCCTCGCCGGGCTGAACATTCTCGAGGACGATCGCTTCTTCGTCCACGACATCGGTGACAACGGCGCCGATCCGCTGGCGGGAGCGAGCTCGCAGCTCGAAGACCCCGGCACTCTGACTCCGAAAGACATACCGATGCTGGAGTCGATCGACCTGGGCATCGAACACCCCGAGCTACACGCGCATGAGCCGCAGTCCGAAGCGGCGCACGTTCACGAAGCGGTTGCGCAGGACACCCGCGCGCACGATACGCACGCGCGTATAGCCGAGAGCGAGGAAGCAATCGAAGATCTCCCAGATGCCGAACCGGAGGTCGTAGAAAAACAGGTCGAGCAGGTCGAAGACGAGGCCGAACCCGAGCCCACTCCGGTCGCGCGAAGCTCGCGGAAACAGACTCCACGAAAAGCGCCTGAGCCGGTCGCCGAAGAGGAGCTTGAGGACGAGCCGGGGTTCGAGGAGCCTGAGGAGGAGGAGGAGGAGGAGGAAGCGCCGAAGCTGACCAGGCCCAAGCTCGTTCAGCAGCTAAGGATCACGCGGCCTAAGCCCAAGAAAGGCAAGACCCCTGCGCGTGAGGAAATCGCTCCACCGGCGCAGCGTCCCGCGGTAAATCCGTTCATGCGCCAGCGGCCCAAGGCCAAGGCTCCGTCGCCGCGCGCTGGTCAGCGCGTCGTCACACCGCCAGCCGAAGTCCCGCGTCCGGCGACGCCGAAGGCGAACACTCCGCAGCAGCCCGTCGACAACTTCGTCGATCTGGCGGATTGGCTGCGCGAGGAGAGAGGCCCGCGCTCGTATCGCATGGTCGCCGAGGAGGATCGCAATCGTCCGGAGGGCGAAGAGGCGGATTTCACGGACATGCTCGAGAAGTTCAAGGCCGGTGTCGCCGCGAATGTCGACGACGAGGATTTCGACAGCCACTACGACCTTGGCATCGCCTACAAGGAGATGGGACTCATCGAGGAGGCTATCGCGGAGTTCCAGAAGGCCCTGCGTGGTGCTACGCAGAGAATTCGCGCTTATGAGGCGCTCGGACAGTGCTTCATCGACAAGAATGATTTCGACACGGCCGTCACTGTTCTCGGTCGCGCGCTCCGCGAGCCTGGAATGGAGGACGAGGATCTGATCGGCGTTCTCTACCTGCTTGGCTTTGCGTCGGAAGGAAGCAAGAAGCCGCGTGATGCCGCGGCATATTATCAGCGTGTCTTCGCGATCGATATCGATTTCCGCGATGTTGCCAAGCGGCTGAAGCAAATGACCAAGGCCGCGACGAAGTGACATCCGGCGCACCGGATTCCCGGACGCTGAACACGCGCGAGAGCGCCGCAGCGGATAAAGACAGAGTGAACATGACGGCGCCTCGTGCATCCAGTCTCCAGGCGATTCAGGTTCCGGTCCGCGAGAAACTCGATAGCGTCACGCGCGCGATGGCGAACATCGTCGCCAGCGATCTCCCGTTGGTCGGTCAGGTGAGCGCTCACCTGCTGACGATGCGCGGAAAGTTGTTCCGTCCGACGCTGCTGCTGCTGTCCAGTGAAACGGCCGGTGAACCTGAAGATCAGGCGGTAACGCTCGCCGCCAGTCTCGAGCTCATTCACCTCGCGACACTGGTCCACGACGACGCCGTCGATCATTCAGCGCTTCGTCGCGGAATGCCGACGGTGAACGCGCTATTCAGCCATCAGATCTCCGTAATCATGGGAGATTTCCTTTATTCCACGGCGCTGACGCACCTGGTCGGTGTTGGAAGTCTCGAGGCGTTGCAGGCGCTCACACGCGCGTCGACCGAGATGACGCTCGGCGAGATGCGCCAGCTTGCGGTGACTGATCCGCTGCGGTTTACTGAGCGCGAGTACTACGATCTCATCCGCTCAAAAACGGCGTCGCTGATGCGGACCGCGTGCGAGCTCGGCGCGTTGTCCGGTGCGCGGCGTTATCGCGACGCGCTCGGTGCATTCGGCGAGAATCTGGGCATGGCTTTTCAGATCACCGATGACTTGCTCGACTACCTCGAGAAAAAGGAGACGACGGGCAAGCCGTCGGGCCTCGATCTGCGCGAGCACAAGGTCACGCTGCCGCTGATCCACGCCTTGCGTGACATGACGCCCGCGTCGCGGAAGGAGGTCGAGCGCCTCTTCGAGAGTGAAAACGCTACCGACGAGCAAATTGCGGCAGTCGTGCGCATCGTCGAAGACAGCGGCGGCTTCGAGTACGCCAGAGAGAAAGGCGAGCAGTTTGCGGAGCTTGCGAACGACGCCTTGTCCGAATTGCCGGACACTATAGCGCGACAGATGCTGACAGCGTCAATTTCCTACGTCATGGAGAGACACTCATAATGCCGCCACCGCCCCGGGGTCATAGCAGACGCGGGTCCATGTTTCACGCTTTGATTCTGGCCGCCGGTTTCGTGACGGGTGGGCTGCTGACGCAGGTGGGAAGGCGATTCCTTCCGCCCGGCGCGGCGAAAGAATTCTTTACAACGGGCGTCACGCCTTCGATCGGACCGTTGCCGGTGAATTTGATTATTATCAAGTTTGCCCTCGGCCCAATCGCACTGGACGTGTCACTTTTGAGCTTGTTGGGTGTACTGATCGCTTACCTCATAGCGCGTTCGCTTTTCTAGGAGTCTTCCATGTTCGGCAATCTGGGTTTCCCCGAGCTGTTGATAATCATGGTGGTGATCCTGCTTCTGTTCGGCGCGAAGCGGATCCCCGAGATTGCCGGCTCGATGGGCAAGGGCATCCGGGAATTCAAGAAGAACATCAACGACGCGACGCGCGAGGTCACCTCTGAGTCGAATCCGCCTGAGGCGCCATCGCGGTTGACTGCTGCTGATCTTGAGCGTCGACGGACCACTGAAGAAGCCGAGAGACAGCCGCCCAAGCGTCTTTTGTAAGGCGAGGTTGGTGGGCCGTTTCGGGTACGGCAACTGATTAACTACAAGCCACCCGCTACCCGCTGAACGCTATTCGCCATCAGCTGCCTGCGACGGGACAGGTCGTGCGGGATCGCTTCCGCCGGTCGCTGAAATACGTCGGTCCGTTCGTTTTCGATTTCGCGCACCGCGGACGGCTGACGGCGTGATTATAGACCGCGCTGCGTAGGAAGAGCGGGTAGTCCCTTCACGCCACGAGCTCTGTCCCTACGCCTGCAGCTCACGGCGTTTAGCGTGTAGCGGGCAGCGGGTAGCTTGCCCTGGCAGTTGCCGTTGCCGTTTACTGGTTAACCTGCCTCGAGCTCGCTTCAACCTGCTTCCGGCGATCGTCGATCTTGGCGACGGCCTTGAGGTTGGTGAGGAACTCGGTGACCCGCTGCTGTCTGAGCTGCTGCATCGCCTGCTGTTTCAATGCCGCCTTTTGCGCGTCGAATGCAGCGCGGTTGGCTGGAATTCGATTGTCGACGCGCTCGACGACGACCATGGCCAGGCCGCGGATTGGCTCGCCGACGACATGAAGCGGCAGCGTGAACGCCGCGCCGACGGCTTCCGGCGCCTGCGCCAGCTCCTGAGTCCCGGTGACACGAGTGAAGTACTTGGTATTCGTCAGCTGCATTCCCATCAACTTGGACGCTGATTCCAGGCTGCTCCCCGCAGCCACCTTCGCGAAATTGCGCGCCTGCGGTAGCAAAGCATCGATCTTCTTCTGAAGCACGAGGTGCGTGCGGATGTCGTTCTTCGCCTGATCGAGAGATTGCGTTCCGCCGGGCGTCAACGAGTCCAGTCGGGCGAGATAATATCCATCATCTGCATCGAACAGCTCGCTCGTCTCACCGGGTTTCGCTCCCTGAAACGCCCACGGTCCAACGCTGGGAATGAACTGGCCGTTGATGGTGAGCGGATTTCCTTCGATCACTGCGCTTTTCAGAATCGGGATGTGAAGGTCGCGCGCAGCCTCGTCGAATTTCGCCGGCTGATCGGTGGACGCGGCAATGCGCGACAGGGAATCCGCACGGCGGTCGGTAGCGGTCGCCGCGGAATCGCTTTGCTGGATGCGCAGCAGAATGTGTCGCAGACTGAGTGTGTCGCCTTTGCGCGAATCGACGCGAATGATGTGATACCCGAACGGCGTCAACACCGGTTGGGATAGCTCGCCGGGCTTTAGTGCGTACGCCGCGGTCTCGAACGCTGGAACGAAGCGACCTCTGACGCCTTTGCCCAGGTCGCCGCCGTTTGCCGCCGAGCCGGAATCCGCTGATTCAGCCTTGGCGACGTCTTCGAACTTCTCGCCCCCCGCGATTCTCGCTCTTAGCGCGATGGCGCGGTTGCGGACGGCGGCCGAATCGGCGGCGGACACTACGCGAGGGAGCGTCAGAATCGAAACCTTCGCCGTGCCCGGACGATCGAACATTTTCTTGTGAGTATCGTAGTACGCCCGCACCTCGTCGTCGCTGACGCTGACGGCGGAATCGCGGATACGCTCGGGACCAAATGCTACGAAGCTGACCTGCGCTGAATCGTGTGTATCCTGGAAGCGCCGCCACAGCTGCTGGTCTGTGACATAGACATCGCTGGCGACCTGGTCGAACAGCTTTTCCTTTGGGATTTCCGTCCGATAGTATTGCTCGAGCTGGTAGAGAAGGCCCTGCTGCTTCGCCAGCGGGCTGTTCAGGAAACGCTGATACTTCGCCGGATCGAACTGGCCGTCGGTCTGTAGATCGGGGGCCTGCATCAACTGCGGAGGCGGATTGTAGCGTGCCGCCTGAAGAATTTCATCGTCTGTAACAGTGATGCCGCGCCGTCTGTATTCCTGACGGAGCAGCACATCACCAACGAGCTGGTCGTAGGCCTGGTCCATCAACCGCTGTCTTTCGTCGAGCGTAATGCTCTGGTTGCCGCGCTGCGTCGCTTCCTGTTCGAGATTCTGCGTTGCCTGGTACCATGTGGTGGCGAGCACGTCTTCGCCGTTCACGGTGGCGACTGCGGTGGTGTTGGTTACCGGCGCTCTTCCAAGAAGGCCTGATGTCTGAGCGAGGAGAAAGCCTCCGACGAACAGCACGACGATGATTATCCAGATGTACTTTGCGGAGGCCCGCATTGCTTGCAACAAGGGCACTACTCCTTACACGAAATGAGAAGCCCCCGGGGTCGAGGGCGGATTGAGGAAGACGCCCTCCGCGAAGGGAAGGCGGGATGGCGTATAGCCTTGTAAGGTATGAGTTTGGGTGACTTTGATGCAAGTCGCGCAAACGCGGAGATTGGTGCATCTTTCTGCCTTCCGGCGAGCGTGAAACCGGAGTTCACGTAAGTTGGGGCGTTTTTTTGCGGAGCAGAGTGGGTATTTAGGGGGAGAGATCGCGCGAGATGGATTACGATCGACTGCGGGAGCTGCAGGAAAAATTCGAAGAGAACCCCCGCCGCTATTTCGCGCCGCTCGCGAATGAGTATCGGAAGGGCGGCCAGCCAAAGCGCGCAATAGAGATCTGCCGCACTCAGCTCGCTCAGATGCCCAGTCACATGAGTGGGCTCATCGTGTTCGGCCAGGCGCTTTACGAAGCGAGCGAATTCGCCGAGGCCCGCGAGGTATTCGAGCGCGCGCTTGCGCTCGACCCGGAAAATCTCATTGCACTGCGTTCGCTTGGCGACATGTCGCTACAGAGCGGAGATACCGGCGCGGCGCGCGGATGGTACACGCGGCTGCTTGATGCAGATCCGAAGGACACCGCGGTGATTGCGCTGGTTTCAGAAATCGATGCATCGGCGGACGCAGCTCCAATCGCGGCGCCAGAATCTCTCCCGATCGATAGCGATGTTGGCGATCAGCAGATTCCGTTCATCGCTGACGCGACCGGCGCGCCCATAGAGCCCGAGCTCCAGCCGGCAGAACCCGAGCTCCAGCCGGCGCCGAAATCGACCGCTGTGGAGGCGGCCACTGCGCCCGCACCAGCAGAAGAACCTGTGACGGCACAAGAGACGGCGCCGCCACCTCTTGGCCTCGAGCGACACTATCCTGTCGAGCCGGTCCCTGCCGAACCTCCTCCACCGCAGACTGCCGTGGAACCTTCGGCGCCACAGGCTGATTCACAACCGGCACAGACAACGGCTGCTTCTGAACCACCACCACCACCGTCCGCACCCGTCGAACGCCCGTCCTTCGAGGACGAGGTTCCGCTGGGCGCGGACGGTTTGAAGAGCGCGATCGTGGCCGAGCCTCGCGGCGCTGATTCGTTGCGGAGTCTACTCAAACCGACTCCACCGACGGGCACTGAGGGACTCCAAGGCAGGGCGCGAGCTGCGGCACCAGAGGGTGCGGAAGGGCTGAAAGGAAAACCGGCGCCCTCGCCGCTGGCAGGTGCGTCAGGATCGCGATCAGACGAAGACATACCGCTCGACAGCTGGACCCCACCCCCGGGGGCGAATGTTCACGAGCGAGTCGAGTCACGCAAGGAAGACCGCATGTTCTCCGGCTCGACGCCGGAGCCGTTCGTCAACGAAACGATGGCGCAGCTCTATCTGCAGCAAGGCTACCGACAGCTCGCGCTCAAGGTTTATTACCAGCTCGCCGAGGCGCGGCCGAACGATCAAGGCTTGAAGGACAGGATTGCAGAGATCGAAGCCGCCGACCGCGCGGCACATCCTGAAACCGTCGACAAGGCGGCGGGAGCAGCTCCAGCCGCACCTGTTGCCGAAGCGCGTCGTAATGACCTTCCTGCTCCGCCTGTCGCCGAATCGCGTCGCGAGACTGCCGCGGTCGAGCGGCCCTCAGTCCCACCGCCGACGCCCCGTTCGCCGTCGATCGAGACGCCAACTCCCGGCCCAGCGCCTGACTCTGAGGAGTCCCCGAGTTTTGATCGAACCCCGGTGGATTCTCCGCCGTCAGCACCTTCCCGCCAACGTGAGTCGATCGAATCTCCTGCGCGTGAGGAGCCGCGAGCGGAGCCTGAAGGCATTGCCGCGCCGCAACCGTCGATCAAAGAGTTCTTTGCAACACTCGGCAGGCGGCGTCCTCCGCGCGCAGCGGCGTCTGCCGGTCCTTCTTCGACCCGCAATGCCCCGAGCGTACCCGCCGAGCAGCCGCCCGCAACGACTGCGGCCGCCGGACCGCCGGCGTCGCTCGACGCAGTGTTCGCAGGAGCGACGGTGAATCCAGCCGACAGTCGCGCGGCTTCGCGTTTAGCAGGCGCGTTCAGCGGGGTGTCGGGAGGGACGGCGCCACGAACTCCACCGACACCCCCTACTCCGACCCCGCGGGTGAACCCGCGCCTTCCGCAGGCGCAGGAATCCGAAGAAGACGTGGCAAAGTTCCGCGCCTGGCTCGACGGACTCACCGGCGAGTGAGAATAGCCGTCATCAATGGACCCAATCTCAACCTGCTCGGCGTACGCGAGCCCGAGCTTTACGGAAAAGAGACCCTCGCCGACATCGAGAAAAATCTCTTGACCGTCGCCAGAGATCTCGGCGTGGAGCTCACGTTCTCACAGCACAATGGTGAGGGGGAAATCGTAGACGCAATTCAT
>JBJMOT010000006.1:0-6195 GCA_045803585.1 Gemmatimonadaceae bacterium | reverse complement strand
CAAGGAGCGGGATCGCACCGTATCGCTCCAAGCGACTTTCGTGCGGCCGCGGTTTCGTACTTACTCGGTGGTGTCCGTTGGTGGTGAGATAGAAAAGACCGATTTCTCGACGACTCCGGACACGCTCCTCTCCCACCTGTCCCCCTTCTACGGAGAGAGACGGACCTATCCCGCGCTGATCGGGTCGATTGGCTGGTCGAATGCCCAGCGTCCGGGCATCAGCATCTCTCCAGAGGACGGAGTCACCCTGAGCGCCAGAGGTCGCGCGCGCTGGCAGAACGGCACATCTGGCGGTTCGACGCAGAGTGTCGTAGGAGCTGGCACTGGCTTCAAGTCTCTCGATCTCCCCGGCTTTGCACACCACGTTCTTGCGCTGCGTGCGGCGGGAGGAATCACCGACGAAGAGAGCACCGATCGATTTTCCGCTGGAGGAACCAGTGGGACGTCGCTCGAAGTCTTTCCCGGCTATTTCCTCGGTGGCCAACGGCGCACCTTCGGCGTACGCGGCTATCCTGCCGCGGCAGAAGGCGGGATTCGCGCGTATTCAGGCGCGCTGGAGTATCGCGCTCCACTGTTCGCGCCTTCGCGTGGATTTCGGTTCCTTCCGGTATTCATCGACCGCGCGTCAGTCAGTGTCTTCGGAGAGACCGGTCGCGCCTGGTGTCCCCGTGTTGTTGGTGTGTGCCGGGCAGAAGACGTGGACAATCCAGTCATGACGTCGACTGGCGCCGAGCTCAATTTCGATACAGCCCTCCTCCTGGATGTGCAGGCGAGGTTCCGAGTGGGAGTAGCTTTCCCGCTGATCAATCGCGCGGAGCTGGGTGCGAGCAACGCACAGTTTTATGCGACGTTCGGCTCTTCGTTCTGATCGTGATTCCAGGCAAAACGAGGTTCTTGCACGCCTGACGCAGCTCGTGGGTGTTGCGACTCACAACGGGGAGCCTACCTCTCAGCCGTCTTTTGCACCGCAGCGGTCGGCTGACCTAAGTACATACCTCTGGTGTATTTAGAGTAGGCGACCGGACCGGCGGAATCGCCACAACCGGTGCGTAATATGCGGACCTGAGACGTTTTTGGGTGGTTGAGCGAAAACCTCGGTGGATAAATTGGGGCGTCCCATCAATTCGTGATGTGGAAAGCGTAAGTCGTTGGCGCAAAACGTCATAACTGACGGCTGGCGCGGATTCACGAATCCCGATAGAATCCCTGCCCGCATCGAAATCATCCGATGCCCAAGCGTGAAGCACCGAGTTCTTCGTCTACTTATTGACTTCCCTTTCTTTCCAGCGGAGAGTTGTAAATCATGCCCATACCTGCCGTGCCGCCCCATGGCGAAGCCCAGTTGAACGACAACGCGCGGACCGTGATCAGCAAACGGTATCTGATCAAGGACGCTACGGGCACGCCTACGGAGCAGCCGGAGGATATGTTCTGGCGCGTCGCGGGCACTGTCGCCGAGGCGGATCGCCGCTACGGCGCCAGTGACAACGAAGTCACCGAGATGGCGACCAACTTTTATCAGCTGATGGTCGAGCGCCGCTTCGAGCCCAACTCACCGACTCTGATGAACGCGGGGCGCCCGTTGGGTCAGCTCTCGGCGTGCTTTGTCCTCCCCATCGAGGATGCGCTGTCGAACGGCCGCGACGGCATTTACGACACGTTGCGGGCAATGGCGCTCATTCATCAGTCGGGTGGTGGCACTGGCTTCGGCTTCTCGAAGCTTCGCGGGAAAGGGTCGATGGTTCGTTCGACGACAGGCGTTGCCTCAGGTCCTGTTTCCTTCATGAAGCTTTACGATGCGTCAACCGACGCGGTGAAGCAGGGGGGCACACGCCGCGGCGCGAATATGGGAATTCTGCGCGTCGACCACCCGGACATAATGGACTTCATCACCTGCAAGGAAGACCTGACGCAGGTTACCAACTTCAATATTTCCGTCGCGGTCACTGACAAGTTCATGACCGCCGTCAAGAACCAGACGACGTACGATCTCGTCGATCCGGGCAGCGGCAAGATCACCGGTCAGCTCGATGCGCGGATGGTGTGGGACAAGATGATCGACGGGGCGTGGCGAACGGGCGAGCCCGGCTGCTTCTTCATCGACGAAGCAAACCGGTACAATCCTGTTCCGCACGTGGGTCACTATGAAGCAACCAATCCGTGCGGAGAGCAGCCGCTCCTTCCGTACGACGTCTGCAACCTGGGCTCGATCAACGTCGGCTATTACGTCAGGGACGGCGAGATGGATTGGGACGCCTTGAGGCGCGACATCCACCTCTCGACGCACTTCCTCGACAACATCATCGACGTCAACAAATACCCGCTGCCGGAAATCGACGCGCTCTCGAAGCGAATTCGTCGGATCGGCTTCGGCATAATGGGTTTCGCCGACGCCCTTGTCCGCCTGGGCATTGCGTACAACACCATCGAAGGTGTCGAGTTCGGCCGGCAGCTGCAGAAGTTCGTCGACGTGGAGTCGAAGCGGGAAAGCGAGCGCCTCGCCAACGAGCGCGGACCGTTCCCCGAATGGGCGCGATCGATTTGGGGGCCGGACGAAACCTGTGCCCGCGACGCCAAGGGCAACCGTGTGCGTCCAATGCAGATGCTACGCAACTGCAACGTCAATACGATTGCTCCGACCGGAACCATCTCGATCATCGCCGGTTGCTCGTCAGGAATCGAGCCGCTCTTCGCCGTTGCATTCATGCGCAATCAGGCCGGCGCGATGATGCCGGACGTGAACGAGGACTTCGTCGCGATCGCCAGGAAGGAAGGCTGGTACTCGAAAGAGCTGATGGAGAAGATCGCCCGCGAAGGCCACATCCACTTCGATGAAGTGCCGAAACAGTGGCAGCGCGTGTTCGTCACCGCGCACGACATCACTCCAGAGTGGCACGTCCGGATGCAGGCAGCCTTCCAGGAGAACTGCGACTCGGCGATCTCCAAGACGACGAACTTTCCGCACGCGGCCAGTCCGGAGGACGTGCGCGCGATTTACGAGCTCGCCTACGCGCTCAAATGCAAAGGTGTCACCGTGTACCGTGATGGTTCGCGCGACAATCAGGTCCTGTCGACCGGCGCGACCGAAGTGGCGAAAGCCGAGCGTGATGGCAGGGCAGAGCGCGGCGAGCTCCACGGTACCATCGCCGAGCTCGAGGCGGAGAACGCCAGACTGAAGGAAGCACTGTTCGACGCCGAGGCTGAGAACCTTCAGCGCCGCGCCAAACGCTCGCGTCCAGATACGCTTCGCGGCATTACCACCCGCATCGAGACCCCGCTTGGGACGATGTTCCTGAACATCACCGAGGACGATCGCGGCCAGCCTTTCGAGGTGTTCATCAATCTCGGAAAGGCAGGTGGGGCGGCGATGGCGGATGCGGAAGCGATTGGCCGCTTGATTTCACTGGCCCTGAGATCCGGCATCCCGATTCGCGAAGTGCACCGTCAGCTCCGTGGCATCGCGTCGGACAAAGCCATTGGACTCGGACCGAACAAGGTTCTGTCGGTGCCTGATGCCATCGGCATCGCCCTCGAGAAGTGGATGCGCGAGAAGCAGGGAGTCCAGCAGGATCTGCTTGGCACCATTCCAGGATCGCCATCGCCGGTTGAAATCGTTCAGCCGAAGCCTTCTCCTATCGTCAACTCGGCCGACGCCGGGCAGTCGCAATTCGGGTTCGACGCGGTTAACCGCAGCGAGTCATTCATCGGAACATGCCCCGACTGTGGATCATCGCTGGAGTTCGCAGAGGGATGCGCGAAGTGCCACGTCTGCGGCTTCTCCGAGTGCGGTTGAAATAGCCATCGAAAAAAGGCCGGGCTAATCGCCCGGCCTTTTTTGTTCGATTGGCTCGCCGCCTGGAAACCCCGCCATCAACGGACTCCGCCGAACCAGCGGGTCTTTTTCATTCCCTTGGCTACCAGGTCCTCTGGCCCATACGTCTTCCCGAGCTTCCAGATGAAATCCATCTCTTCATTGACGGCCGCCAATGCGAATCGGGATTCCTTGATCAACAGGAACGCGGCATAAAGCAGCAGTCCCGCACCGCACAGACCCAGCGCGACCGGAACAATCGTGAACGCGGAGCTGGTGATCGCCACCAGGCCGATCGCAACGCTGGTTCCGACGAAGAAACCCAACGCCGCGTAAAGCCGCGACAACGCTCTTTGCAGAAGCCGAGAGCGAGTGGTGACGAAGTCGAGCTGGGTGAACAGCATCCGACGTTCTTCTTCGCGAGCTTCGCTTCGATTCTCTTCCGCTCGCGGCATAAGCGCGTGTGAGATCTCCCGCGTCCGTGCAACCGCCTTGGACAGCCGGTCAGAGGTCGCGAGGATGAGAGAGCCACAGGCCGAAATGAGCACCGCTGGGGTGATCATCGCGGAAAGAACTGAAATGGCGTCGGCGAAGTTTGTCATGTCTGCGTGCAGCCGGAGCTTCGTTCCTCGGCGCCTGGGGGCGCTGTTAAGCCGTCTCTAAACTAGTCAAACCACACCCACGCGTTTTTTTGTACCCGGCTTAGGGGACAAGTGACATATTAGAACGGGTTTTTTCACGCTCGTCACGGAGGAGTATGGACGACAAGAAGATCGCAGCGTTAGCGAAGAAAAACGCAGCCAAGGCGGCCAAGGCCAACCTTCGCCGTGGGTTCGGCAAGCGGTACGACAAGAATCTGCCTGATCTGCCTACGGATGCCGAAACGCTCAAGGAGCGTCAGGAGCACGAGCGCTTCTTCAAGGAAATGCGGAAGCGGGAGTTTTGATGGCAGTCATGCGCCTCGTCGCGGCCTGTGCTGCCGTGAGTCTTCTCGCCAGCGCCGCTGAGGCGCAGCAACCGCCCGCCGGCGCACCGGCTGCCGCGGCGCCGGCCCAACCCACGCCCCGGATTCCCCGAGCGACCGCCAGCACACGCGCCTCTGTCGAGCTCTTGATAGACAGTCGTTGGGGCGAAGGCGGGTGGTTCGGTGCGCTGAACCTGGCCGGGCCGGCGAAGATCGCTATCGATTATGGGCAGCCACATTCGCGTGGTCGCAACGTGATTGGATTGCCTGGTGTCGTGCCGTGGGACAGCGTCTGGCGCACCGGTGCGAACATGTCGACCCAGCTGACGACCGAGGTGGATCTTACTCTCGGGGGAACGTTCATTCCGCGCGGGATCTACACGCTCTTTACTCTGCCCACCAGGACCGGCTGGAAGCTGATCGTCAGCAAGGAGCTGCTGCAATGGGGCACGGACTACGATCCCGCCAAGGATTTCGCACGCATTGATCTTCGCCAACGCTCGCTCACCGAGCCGATGGAGAGCCTTACGTTCTGGCTGATTCCGGCGATCGAGAACCCTCCTTCCGCTACCCTCCCGCACGGCGTCCTTAAATTCGCGTGGGGAACAACAGAGCTGTCTGCCGACTGGCGAGTCGGTCGTTAGGATCTCGCTTCGAGGCGCGCGTCGAATTCGGCGCGCGCCTTTTTTGTTGCCCTGAGACCAAGCCGCGCTGGATTGGACACGGGCTCATAGGCTAGCTCTCGACCAGATTCGGCTCGCTTCAACAGCATTCCCCCGCGCGCCATGTCGCCGAGTCCCAGGAACTCGGTGGGGAACAGGAGTCGTTCGCCGAAAATTGGCTCCAGCACGTCGACGTATTTCCCGGTGGCAATGCTTCCCAGCAGAATTACCTCGCACCGCGGTCCGATGCGCTCGGCCAGACTGGTTGCATCCCGCTTGAGTGGGAGGGAATATCGCGACTCGTCTGCCTCGATAGGCACCGCGGCAAACCGCTCGAGATCCCCAAGCGTGACCATCGACCCGGGAGAGCAGAGACCATCGGTTGGGGTGATTATGTGGACGCCGGACGCTTTACGTGGCGGCGGATTCTCGAAGGCGCGAGCGTAGTTGAGCTTTCCGCGGAAATAAAGCCCGCTCAGGAAGCTGAAGACCTCGCCCAACGGCGCACCCTCGTCGCTGCGCACCCTTTGCGCGACGATAAACTCGGCACGCGGGTTGAATAAAAGCGCGGCCCTTTTGCCGCCGCAGCTTGCCGGTGAGAGCAGAAAGATTCGCCGAGTTGCCACGCGCACAATGGAAGCAATTCTTTCGCCTCCCTGACAGAGGAAGCGCCGGGGCGGCAAGAGCGTTAAAATTCGTGAGGGAGATTTTATGGCAAAAAACAAACTTCAGGAACTTCACGACTCCGGCCAATCGAT
>JBJMOT010000041.1:0-5395 GCA_045803585.1 Gemmatimonadaceae bacterium | reverse complement strand
GGTCGTCAACGCGAAACTGCGCGGCACGCGGGATCCAACTGCCTGCGCGACTGGCAATGTAACCTGCGCGGTCGCGAAGCGACCCTGAAGTGCCGATGAATGTGACGTCTGGCGCTAGCAACTCACGGAAGGCCGTTGTGTCATTGGTCTGTTGCGCCACGCGCCACCGCTCCTCGAGCTGGCGGATAGCCGTTTCCACGTTGCTGGACGACGACTGCTGGGCGAGACCCGTGAATGGAAGGAACAACGCGATGACGGCGAAGCGTGCGCGCATTAGCGGCTCTCCAGGAATCCCCGGCCTTCGAATATCGCGGGCATCGCCTTCTCGATCCGCGCCGTCCGCGTCGCCGACTGCTTGGCCGTGGCGAAGTGATACAGGTAACCCCGCTGCCTTCCCGGCGTCAGCGCGTCGAAGGCGCGCTTGAAACGCGAGTCCTTTCGAAACCGCTCACTCAGCTCCGCGGGAACCGGAAAATCCGAGGTCTTCTTCGGCTTCACCCGCAGCCCGGCCCTTTCGACGGCGATGGCCTCACGCACGTACGCCTTGATGGTCGCCGCCTTTGCCTTGATGTCCTTCACGCTGGTGAACTTCATCACCCGCGCGGCCTGCGTTTGGCCGAGCTGCACCAGCACCTTCTTTGGATCCTTCAGCAGGGCGCCTTGAAAGAAGCCAAGCGCGACGTACTCCTTGAAGCCTCCGATGATGACGACGTTCTTTCCATCCAGGGTGTAGGTGGGCTTACCCCACTTACACTCCTCCTTCATCGCAAATCCGCCGAGCACTCGCCGCATCTCCGCGATCTCGCTCTTCCACCGGTCTCGATAGGCCATTTCCATTCAAGCGCGACCCTCCAGAATTTTTCTCTTCTTACGCGGCGACGCCTGACCCGAGCTCCTCGGCGAGCCCGATGAGAAGTCCTTCGGGGCCGCGGACGTAGCAAAGCCGATACGCGTTTTTATACTGCACCACATCACCGACGAGCTGCGCGCCGCGTTTGCGGAGCCTGGCGAGCGTATCGTCGATGTCATCCACAGTGAACATGACGCGCAGGTAGCCGAGGGCGTTGACCGGGGCGTTACGGTGATCGGACACCACGGGCGGCGTGAGAAATCGCGAAAGCTCGAGGCGACTGTGGCCGTCCGGTGTGACCAACATGGCGATCTCGACGGACTGGGAACCCAACCCAGTGACGCGTCCGGCCCACTCTCCTTCGACTATGGCCCGCCCTTCGAGTTTCAGGCCAAGCTCGGCGAAAAAGGAGATGGCGGTATCGAGCGATTCTACCACGATGCCTACGTTGTCCATGCGCTTAAGGGTCATCATCTCCTCATTACGGTGCCTGCTTATAGCCGACGCCGCCAGACGGTGAGTTTCTCCTCTCCATCGGGCTCGCGCAGCGTAACGCCGCCGACCGGTGCAGCTTGTGAAATCTGTTGGCAGAGCTCAATGGCTTGCGATCCGCCCGTTGAAACGAAAGTGCGAAAATGAGTGGAGTCGCCGGCGCGGTATGCCACCATACGAGCCTGGATCAATCTATCGGCGTAGCCGGAGAGCCTTGATGGTCCGACGTTGATCCACGCGGTATCGCCGACTTGCGAAGGCGCCGACGGCGCAAAACCGATAGACGTAAATCCGCGCGCGAATCTGTCGGCAACGCTGTCGAGCGGCAGCGGAGTCCGATAGACAGCCCACCAGCAGTGCTCTTCGTCAAGCGAGGCCGGGGCGACTGCGACCTTGGGCGGCGAGGTGTTGCACGCATACACGGAGATCCCGACTGAGATCACGGCTAATACTGCGAGAGGAGAAATAATCCGCATCCCACACCCTGAAAGAGTTTGGTCAGGCTAACGCCGGAGGCAAGCTGCAACGCGCGCAACTCCCTGCCCGCTGTTGCTGTCTGTAAAATTGGCTGATGAACACGCGGTTGCCAAAGTCTTCTCAGCGAACCCGAATCATTGGGTACGCCTGCGGGCTCGGTGCGGGCGCAATCTGGGGCACTACTGGACCGCTGAGCACCGCGTTGTACGCGGAAGGCGCGGCAATTTCAGCGGTGGGATTCTGGCGACTGCTGCTGGCAGTGCTTGGCTTCACAATCTACGGACTCTTCGCGCGTGACCTCTTCAGGATCGACAGGCGTGGAATCATGCTGATCATGGTACTGGGAGGTGCGCTCGTCGCACTGTTTGAGGTGCCGTTCCAGTATGCGATCGCGGGGCTCGGTGTCGCGCCCGCCGTCGCTCTCCTCTACACTGCGCCGGTTACCGTTGCCATCGCCGGACACTTAATCCTCAAGGAAAAGCTGACGCCGATTCGCATTGCACTCGCGGTGGGTGTCATGATCGGGGTTTGGCTGACCGTGAACGGTGAAGCTGCTGACCAGTCGCAACCGACAGCGTCGCGGCTTGTCGGAATACTCGGCGGGCTGATTGCGGCGGCGTCGTACGCTGCGACTGTGATCCTCGCTCGCTACGTCGTACCGCGATACGGATCAAAGAAGATGTTGTACTGGGAGCTTGTCGGCGGGCTGATATTTCTCGCCATACTCCTGCCGCTGTTTGGCAAAACGCCGAATGCGCCGCGTAACGTGGCAGGCTGGGCATACGTCGCGGCCCTGGGCATCGGCGCCGTCATTGCGGCGAACTTCCTGTTCTTTGCCGCCATGAAGCGAATCGATGCGGCGCCAGCAAGTGTTGCGGCGAGTGTCGAGCCGCTCGTCGGAGCGCTGCTCAGCCTGCTGCTGTTCAATCAGCAGCTGCGTTGGTTTGGGTGGGTGGGTTTGCTGATGGTTGTCGGCGGAGTTGCAGGTGGATACGCCGAGGAGGCAGGGAATCTGAGTGAGGCAGGTTGATCGGCCCTCACTGCTCCGGTGCGTCGAGGTGCGGCTAGATCAGGATACTGCAGCAAGTCACCCCTCCTTCAGCTTTCTGCAACTCATCCGTCTCAACTAATTGCACTTTGAGGCCGGCTTCTTCCAAACGTGCACGCGTTTTTTCATAGCTGGCGGGATAGATGACATTTTCTCCAATCCAAAGCGCATTCGCCCCGAATGGCTCGCTGGGATGTACCTCGATCTGATGCATGCCCTTAAAGAAGGACGAATCGACCCACGCGGAATTTACGAGAATGAGATCCTCCAACACTCGCGTTACTGCGCTCTTTAGATGCAGGCATCGTGACACCTTCACCGGACGAACAGAATAGCCGTAGGCCGAAGCGAAATCCCCCAGCTGTCGAATGCCCTCTGAATTTGTCCGGGCCGACTCGCCTACATAGATGGTGGAACCGATTACCAACGCATCACCGCCATCCAATGTGCCGGGCGGTTCGATGAACTTTAGCGGACGGTGCGGCCGCAGCGCGTCAGCGACGGAGTCCACTTCGGGGCGTCGCGACGCGGCGCCAGGTCGCGCGACGATAGCGATTTCCGGAAGTACCACCGCAGTATCTTCGACGAATACGGAATCAGGCAGTTCCGGCAAGTCCGGCAGCCTCTGGATAACACAGCCCACTGCGATGAGCTCTCTTTCATAGAGGCCGTGCTGCTCGGCAGCGCGCGCGAAGTCGATCGGCTCGCGGTTCAGGTGCGTGAGCTCGCAATCGACAATGGTGGGCGCGACGCTTCGCGTGAAGGCAATTGTCACGATGGACGAGAGATTCTATCGAGGGCCGCGGTCGGTGTCTCCTCGAGGAGCAAGATGGAGGTACCAAACGCCTTGGCGACACCAATAACCCCCTTTGCCAACTCCCCGGAGAGGCGTATCGCCCAGGTCGTTGGCTGAGCGCGTGAAGTAAAGGCGATCCCATTCCAATACCTGCCCGCTCCAGCCGGTGAACCTCACCTCCTGGACCGTGATGCGCTCATGCTGACGTGCCCGTTCCCGCGCATAGGCGAGCAGCTCCTCGAAAGTACGAGTACGGAATGTATCCGAGGTCGCGAATTTCCCGATGCTGAATACGAAGCGGCCCTTAGGGGTAGACGAAGCCTTCGCTAGCCTGACTGAATCAGCATCCGCGAATGCTGCGAACCATGCGCTGATGGCGGAAATTGCCGATGCGGCGCTACAGCCGCGTGGTGCGCTCGTTGTGTCGCCACGGATCTTCAACGGTGTCACCTGTTGTGCGGACGCGGATCCGATAAGGAGGAGCTGAAGACCAACAACAGCGGAGAAAATACGAACCATCATTCACTCCAATGCTAAAGCCGCCCTGCACACGAAACATAGTTAGGAGCGTGGCGGCTGAAACTCGGGCATTTGAAACTTCGGGTGCTCACAACTACGCGAGTCCTTTCGCGCGCTTGTAGTAGGCCAGGTACTCTTTCGGCGTCGACATAGCGATTACCGTCGCCACTGAGGTGAGCTCGAGATCGTCGAGCTCCTTGAAGTGCAAGCAGCACTTCCCCATGTCGAGCTTCTTCCCGGCCTTCTTGAATGCGTCGACGAGGAGCTTCCCCGAAAACGGCGTTGTGTACTTGCCATTCGAGCCGTCGTACGCGCCCATCAGATAGAGGGAGTTGTAGCTTTTGTGCGCGCCGAGGGCGACATAGCAGAGCGGCTGGCCGTTGTACGTGTTAGGGAACTCTTCGAGCGGGATTCCCCAGTTGATCACACCCCAGTTCATGAACTCTGCGTACCCCTTGGGGATGTGCTTATGGACAAAGGCCCGGGCCTCTTCGATCACCGTCCGTTTTTCCGGAGTGAGCGAGGCCAGGTAGGCGGCCACGGTGGTTGGGCGAGCAGCGTTCGTTTTTGACCGTGATTTTCTGGCGGCCATCGATCTGTTCCTCACGGCAGGGTGCTCCGACCGGTTCGGGTTGCGGCGCATTTCGCGGTCTCACTAACACGTCGAGCGCGACCAATCAAAATCGACACGCATCGAGGTCAATAAGAGCGCGTCGCGGAGCCACGCGCAACCACTGGATCGCTGTCAGCCGCAACGCTCGGATCGTACTACCTCGATAACCGTTTGGTCGACACTTGTTCGCGCCCACCCTTGCATGCCGCGACCGCTTGTATTAAATACTTAACCATATGGTAAAGTATGGGACGACCCGACTTGATGCTTCGTTCGCCGCGGTCTCCGACGCCACGCGTCGTGGCGTTCTGGAGCAGCTCGGACGAGCCGACGCTTCGATGACGGACCTCGCCGAGAAGTTCCACATAACCCTCCCGGGCATGATGAAGCACGTCGGCGTTCTGGAGGAGGCGGGGCTCGTCACCACGAAGAAGATCGGGCGCGTGCGGACGTGCCAGCTGGGCCCTCGCCGACTGGAGGAAGAGACGGCGTGGCTCGAGAGGTACCGCCGGCGCTGGGACGAACGATTCGATGACTTGGAGAAGGTTGTCCAGGAACTGACACGAAAGGAGAAGAGCGATGAACGCAGAAATCGAAAGT
>JBJMOT010000040.1:0-46082 GCA_045803585.1 Gemmatimonadaceae bacterium | reverse complement strand
GAGGCCGACGAAGTCGAGCAGGGTAAAAGGTCCCATCGGATGGCCCGCTCCCAGCTGCATACCCTTATCGATGTCTTCGACAGATCCGATCTTCGACTCCAGGGCTTTGATGGCGTCGATCATGTAGGGGACCAGCAGCAGGTTCACCACAAAGCCTGAGCTATCGCGCGCGCGTATGGGTTCTTTTCCTAGCGCGCGGACGAATTCCATCGCCCGCTCTTCGGTTTCTTCACTGGTGGTGATGGTGCGGACGACCTCCACCAGCTTCATCAGTGGAACCGGGTTGAAGAAGTGAAGCCCCACCATCCGATCCGGCCGTCCACTTGCAGCGGCCATGCTGATGATGGTCAGGCTCGACGTGTTTGACGCAAAGATGGCGTCTGGCCGCGCAATCTTGTCCAGCTGCGACCAAAGGGAGCTCTTGACCTCGAGATCCTCCACCACTGCTTCCACAAAGACGTCGGAATCTGCAAGCTCTTTCAGGTCTGTCACGAATCGGAGGTTGGCGAAAGTTCTGTCACGTTCCGCTTCAGTGACTTTGCCGCGCTCAATTCCCTTGGTGAGGGTTTTTTCGATCGACTGGCGCGACTTGATCCCGAGCTGGTCGGAAATCTCGCGTACGACGGTGGGGAATCCCGCGGCGGCGCAGACCTGCGCGATGCCGCTGCCCATCAATCCGCCGCCAAGTACACCAACTCTTTCGATCTTCTTCATCAGACGTTCGCTCGTTGCGCGAGTACGCTCCAATCTATCGTTGTGGAGGGCGCGGTCGGGACGTAATTGCGCCGAGCAGTCCAGCCGAGCGCTCGAACTCGCCGTGTTCGAGGCGATCGAGAATCTGCTCCAGAGCGAGCTGTACTCCGGAGAGGATTCCGCGATGGGTGCGCGCGACCCTGTATCCGGCCAGACTTCCGCCAGCGAAAGGCAGGACGGCTACGCCAGCAGCGATGAGCAAGGGCAGATGGGCGATGACGAGTCCGAGGCCAACGACTCCACTCATTAGCGTCCCGACAGCTCCAACAGCGCCCCCGGCTCCTACCCGTCGCGCCCTGCTGGCCCTGATGTCGGCATCCAGCCTGACTACCGCACGCGTCGCGTCGACAGGAAGCACAGTCGCCGACACCTGCTCGGCATCCATTAGGTAGTAGCCACGACCGCTGATGTTCACGGTGCGGCGGATCTTGCCGAAGAGACCGCGCTGCGGCTCCCACGTAATCCGATCGGAAAAACGGCGTTGCACCTGCAGACATTCTTCGTGCAGCATCCAGGAGTCGACCTTGGCGAGTATGTCGCGCGCATTGCCGGGAACGGTTCTCGTGGCGCTCGCGAATCCGGCGCCGGCGATCTGGGCGACGAGCCCTCGCTCTTCCGGCACATTGATTCGTGTCCGCTCTTCAGCGAGAGCCTGGTTGAGAACCGCAGGGCTGAGACCGACCTCGTCGCCGATCTCCAGCAACTGCTTCTCGCTGATAAGGTCGCCGGATTCGGGCAATGCGCCGGCGCCCTGCAACTCCGCCGCGCGCGCCAGGACGCGCTCGAGTGCTTGCCGATCCAACGGCGGCTGCCGCGCCGGGACAGGCGCTGGCAGCGGAGATTTCTCGTCAGCCATGCAGAATTATATCTGCTTAAATCCCTCCCAGTACGACATCGAGCTGTCGACTCATTGCATCGCGGATCGTGTCGGGAATCGAAAAAGCCGAGTTGAACGACGTCTGGAGATTGGCACCGACCGGCCGATTTACGGCGCGCAGATAATACCGCATGTAGCCGTCGAGAATGTCCGGCGAAGTCCGCTGGATGAGTAGAGCACCACCACGCACCGACGCGGCGCTTTGATAACGATCACCGAGTCCGGTCCTACGCTGCTCGGGAGTGATGTTGTCGGAGACTGCCGTATTGGCGAGCTGGCCCACTGCTTCGTGGGCGATCACGTAAATAGCTTCGATCGCATCGCTCGGCCGATCGGGGAAGGTGACGGCCATGACGTTCGATCGCCCTCCGGTGGTCTGCGTTCTGCCCTCTCCGTCAAGCGGCAGCGAAAGAAGAACTTCGCCTTGCGCTTCCTGGGTGTTGTTGAGGAATCGCTGGAAGCGTGGGCGATAGGTGCGCTCCCAGAGTGTATCAGCCAGCTCTAGGACGTTGGCTCGCTCGCGCTGCTGTTGCAGCCAATAGGAGTGGTAGAAGTGATTGCTCTCATCGGTCAGTGACTGCACGAAGAGCCGCAGCCAGTCGCGGTCCGGGCCCGTTTGGAAGTAGGCGGCAAGAAACGCGATGGCGCTCGCCTGCTGCTGTGAAGACGCAGCGCGCGGATCACCGTTGGCCCGAACGAAGAGATCTACCGTCCCCGCTAGCTCGTCCCACGAAGAGAACGCGAAAGGAACGAACTGGGCGTTGATCAACTGCGGATTCACGGACAGTCTCGCACGCAGTCTGTCACGGTTGGCATCGAGCTGGGTCGTGACGTTGGCTCTGTTCTTCGCCACGGTCATCTCGGTGCCGTATCCGCGCTTGAAGAAGGGCACGAAGGTGGTGTCCTCCTGCAGCATCGCAAATCCGTGCAGCCAAAGATCCACATGTTCGCGCACTTTCATCGGCCATATAACGTCCGGCCTGGGGGGTAGTTGATCGGGGTTGGGTATTGGCGTTCCAGCAGTCCCAGCACCGGTCGATGCGCACGCCGCCGCTGAGGCCACTGCGCACGCCACGGCGAATGCTCTGAATTGACGCTTCATGATTCCTCGATCGCTGCGCGCAGCGCAGTTCTATTGGATGGATTCGATAACGAGCGCGATCCCCTGACCGCCACCGATGCAGGCGGTGCCGAGTCCGTATCGCTTACCCTGAGCGCGCAAAGCATGCAGTAGATGGGCCGTTATTCTCGCACCGGACGCAGCAAGCGGGTGACTGAGCGCGATCGCGCCTCCATGGACGTTCATGCGTTCGCGAGGAAGCGAGAGCTCGCGCTCTACGGCGCATGTCTGGGCGGCGAACGCCTCGTTTACTTCGATGAGGTCCATGTCATCCATGCTCAGCCCAGCCTTGGCGAGGGCCGACTTCGAAGCCGGGACCGGTCCGATACCCATCACCGACGGATCTACCCCGGCAACGCCCCACGAAACCAGACGGCCGAGCGGTTTGAGCTTCCGGTCACGTGCAAATTTCTCACTGGCGATGATCATCGCCGCGGCGCCGTCACCGATGCCGGAAGCATTGCCGGCGGTGACTACGCCGCCCTTTCGAAACACCGGCTTGAGTCCCGCCAAACCTTCCGCTGTCGTTTGCGGCCGCATGTGCTCGTCCGACGCGAGCTCCTCTGTCTTGCCGGTTTTCGGGTTGGTCACCGGAAAAGGAACGACTTCGTCGTCGAACACTCCCTCATCCCACGCCTTCTTGGATAGCTGCTGCGATCTCAGGGCAAACTCGTCAACGCAGCCCCGGTCGAGTTGGTAACGCTCGGCCAGGTTCTCAGCTGTCTCGGCCATGCCGAGTCCAACATAAGAGTCCGTTAGACTCTCCCAGAGAATGTCTTCCATCACCGGCCCCTTGCCGAGCGGAGTTCCCCAGCGAATGCCGCGAGTGACGTGGGGGGCCTGCGACATTGACTCCGCACCGCCGACGAGACAGGCCTGTGCGTCGCCGAAGATGATCTCCTGTGCGCCGCTGACTACCGCCTGAAATCCGGACCCACAGAGACGATTGAGAGTGAGAGCCGAAGTCTCCTGGCGGCAGCCCGCTTTGAGGGACACATGTCGCGCGAAATAAATCGACTCGCGCGTGGTGTACAGCACATTGCCAAAAATCGTCTGGTCGACGTCGGTGGCGGCGACACCGGCGCGGTCGATTGCGTTTTTGGATGAGTGAACCGCAAGGTCGACCGGCGAGATGTCCTTCAGCTTTCCACCGAAGGTGCCGAACGGCGTGCGAACGGCGGAAAGAAATACGATGTCGGTCGATTTGACGCTCAAGTTTTTTTCCCGCAGTTGATGCAGAACTTCCAGATTGGGTCGAGCTCGCCGCCGCACCCGGCACAATGTTTCGCCGAGAGGTTTTGGCCGCAGTGAGGGCAGTAAGTGACTGCACGCCCTTCGGGCAGTGTGCCGCCACAGAACCGGCACCCCTCGGCGACTTCCATGGAGCCGGGGACGACAAACGAAGTTCCGGCTGCGGGGTCGTCACCGTTTCCGTTGCCGCCGACGTATCCTCCCGCGTTTTGCGCGGGGATCGTCACACCGAGTTTCTGGAGTGCGTCGGGTGCGAGAGAAATTCTGGTTTCGGCGTAATCGCGAAACGCGCCGACATCGGATTGCGGCGATGAAATCTCCTGCTTCAGCCTGTCCTGCATCGCCTTGTCGGCGCGCACGTAACCTTTTTCACCGGAGAGAAGGCGCGTAACGGCGGCTTCGTAATCCTGATTGGTCTCGATGCCGAGGTCGCGCCGATAGTGCCGATACGGAACGAGGGTGTCGTACAGTTCCTGAACGGTGAAGGGCACGCTCAGATATTCGGCGTGGCCGTTCCTGATGTTGTGAACCAGTCGCTGAAACAGGCGGTCTAGATCGTCCATGTTCGCTTCATTGGACGGAAAAATTGAGGATCAGGAAAAGGCGAGGGCTCGTTTAGACGGACGCGAGTTCCTTTTTGCTTTTCCACCCAGCTCTCGTACTCTGACTGGCGTAACCCGCCTGAATTCGATAGTTCCGCGGCGGCGCGCGTAGCGAGGTGGTTGGCGTATTCATTCTGCGGATGGCCGGCGTGGCCGGCAACCCATCTGAAATCGACCTCATGCGGTGAGACCACTGCTACCGCCTCCTTCCACAGCTCCAGGTTCTCGATCGCTCCGCCCTTACGCCTCCATCCACGTTCAATCCACGGGCCAACCCACGATTTCATGCCTTCCACGATGTACTTCGAATCGCTGGTGAAGAGAACTTTGTAGGTGTTGCCGCGCCGCGAGATTTCACGGAACGCCTCGATCACCGACCGAAGAGCCATGCGATTGTTCGTCGTGGCGGGATCGGAGATCCAGTAGTCGAAGCGTTCGACCTTGTTCGATTTGGGATGGAGCCACTCGATGACTCCTCCTGCGCCGCCCGGATTGTCGCCGTCACGTCCGTTACCGAGGCAGGATTCATCGGCATAGATCGCGACGAGATCGCCGGTTTTGGCTTTGCCGCGAGTCAACGCACTACCTCGAAGCTGTCCATCTCGTCAAGGTAGAGGGTGATAGCGTCACCGGTGCTGGGGTGGGTGGCGTCGACCGCTTCCCGCCCACTGATCACGCGGAGTCTGGTTGGGACAACGACGAACTCGGTGCCGCGGCGGTATGCAGATATGCGTTTTCCGTTCATGATCGCGCGCTCGAGCGCGTCGTACTGCGTGTGGGTCCATTCGGCCATGAGGATCTACTCGCTTTGACTCTGACACCATTCTCTGACAAGATTCGTCAGCACTCGCTTAGCTGTTTCGATTTCCCCGACGGGCACGAATTCTTCCGCGGCGTGTGCAAGGGCGATATCGCCGGGACCGAAACAGATCGTCGGAATTCCTGCTTCGTTGAGAAGCGCGGCATCGGTCCACGCTGAGAGTCCTTCAATCCGAACGGGAACGCCTTCTGATTCCATAGCGCTCCGCAACAGTTCGACGATTGGTGCATCGGCCCGCACATCGCTTGGAAGCTGCGCCGTAGTCAATGTAACTCTGGCGTCCAGCTGCGGGTGAGTCGCGCGGACTGCAGCGCATGCGTCGGTGATTTCCCGAATCGCCAATTCTGTCGATTCGCCCGGCAAAGTGCGGCGCTCGATCGCTAAGACGCATTCCTCGGGGTAGGTGGACATTCCGACTCCGCCGCGAATGGTGGATGCGTGCAGCGATCCACGGCCAAGCAAAGGGTGTCGAAGCCCGGACGCGCGTATGTGCTCGAGCTTCTCGAGCTCCGCGAGCACCAACCCGGCGTGGGTGATGGCATCGATACCGATGTCGTAGCGGCTGCCGTGAGCGGCCCGTCCCTTGAAGCGAACATCCATCCAGACGAAACCACGGTGAGCCGGACAGATTGCGAGGCGAGTGGGCTCGGTGATGATTGCGGCGTCGGCTCTGATTCCACCTTTCAGAAGAGCGCGCATACCGACGCTGTCATACTCCTCGTCGACAACGGCGGTCACGAGTACTTGCCGGTCGATGATGGAATCGGCTGATAGCGTAGCCGCGGCGCACATGGCAGCGATACCACCCTTCATGTCGGCAGACCCGCGTCCATAAATGCGGTCGTCACGGAGTTCGGCGCTGAAGGGCTCGTGCGCCATTCCCTGGACGCCGACCACGTCGAGGTGGCCGTTGAGCATAAATGCCGGTGCGTCAGATGACCCCAACCGCGCGACGAGATTCGGACGTCCCGGAACGCTCTCGATCAGCTCAACGGAGAATCCCCAGTCGTCGAGAACGTCCGCGAGAAAGTGCGCGCATTCTCCCTCGCCCGGTGAGTCGGGTGCGAGTGTTGGATTTCTCGAGTCGATTTTTACAAGGGCGCGGGCGAGCGCGATTGCATCGCCACGCGGTATCGCCACGAACTACCTTCTTTTCGCGGTCTTGCCCGAGGCTTTCGGCTTTGATTTAGCGGCCGCTTTCACCGGGTGCTTCTTGGCCGCCGGCTTCATGGTTGGCTTCTTGGCGGCGGGCTTCTTCGCCGGCTCATGCGTCTTTGGCGCCACGTGTTTGACCGGCGCGGCTGCATGAGCCGGAGTATGTCGAACCGGCGGAGCGTGGTTGGACGCCGGGGCTGCAGCCGGCATCGGAGCTCTGGACGGTAGAGGCGCCGAGGGAAGCGGTGCAGATGGCTTGCGCTTGGCGTGCGAGGCTTCGACTTCGCGCATCAGCTTGTCCGCTTCTTCCTGGGTCATCTGTCCGCGACGTACCATGTACTGAAGAAGGTCGCGGGCGCTTTCGAGAACGAGACCGGTTAAGCCAGCGGCGGCGCCAATCACGTCCTTCATCGCCGCCGCCATTTTGCTGCCCGCCTCGAGACTGATCTCGTGCGCCTTCGCCGCCATCTCGGCGACCGTATCTTTTACGTCGGCGCCGCGGTGACCCGGGCTACGGCGCGGTGGAACCGGAGCGCCCGTCGGGGTTGCGCCTGCCGGAGTTGCGCCCGGCGGAGTCGGTGTTGGCGCTGTAGTTGTGGCGGTAGCGACGGCGGACTTTTCTCTATCGATCATTAAGGGCTCCGGTCAGCGGAGGGCGGTGCTGACGGGTCTGAACATCACAGAAGTGCGGTCAGCCCAACATGGGCTTGAATGGCGCTAAGTATATGATTTTTCGTGACTAAAACAAGGTGCTCCAATGTGATCTCGCCGACAGCGCGATAACGGCGAATTACAGCCATATAGGCGCCCCTAACAAGACACTAACGAACCACTACCGGATAAAATCTACGAAATGAACCTAAAAGTCCTCGATTTTAGCAGAGTGCTCGCGGGACCTGTTTGCGCTATGGTATTAGGGGACCTTGGTGCAGACGTCATAAAAGTGGAGCGCCCGGACGGTGGCGACGAAACCCGTCACTGGGGACCGCCATTCGCGGCCGATGGCGAGAGCGCCTACTTCCTGTCGGTAAATAGAAACAAGAAAAGCGTCGCGCTCGACCTGTCTCATGGCAGCGATCGGAAGCTGGCGCTTGAGCTCATCAAGGAAGCGGATGTCGTGCTGGACAATTTTCTTCCAGGCGCGCTCAGTCGCCTGGGTCTGGATGTGAGTCAGCTCCTCGACGAATTCCCCGATCTGATCTGGTGCACCATCACCGGCTTTGGAGCGTCCAGTCGCCGGCCCGGCTATGACTTCGTGATTCAGGCAGAGTGTGGGTGGATGGCGATTACCGGAGAGCGGGAAGGGTCACCAATGAAAGTTGGTGTGGCGCTCGCCGACGTGCTCGCGGGTAAGGATGCGGCGATTGCAATTTTATCCACCGTCGCCGGCCGCGCGCGCGGATCTCTTTCTGCTTCGGAGAGGCGAATCAACATCACGCTGGCCGACAGCGCCCGAGCCGCTCTCGTTAATGTCGCCCAGAACGTGCTCGTATCGGGCGTCGATGCGCTGCGCTGGGGTAACGCCCATCCGAATCTCGTTCCCTACCAGTTATTCGATGCCGCGGACAGACCGTTCGTGATCGCAGTCGGCAGCGACGGTCAGTGGCGCTCCTGCGCGAGAGCGCTTGGCCTGGATAGCATGGCTGAAGACGAATCGCTGCGGACAAATGCCGCGCGTGTTCAGAGGCGAGAGCTCGTTGTCGGCTCGATCACCGTTCGTGTTGCCACGATGCCGGCGCAGCATTGGCTCGATCGGCTGAGTGCTGCGGGCGTTCCATGCGGTCTGGTGAAGAGTGTCGCGGAGGCGCTCGAAGGTACGGATGCAGACGCACGCACAGGTGTTGCGCCGAGCGTGCCGGGATCTGTCCGATTGGCGCCGCCGCATCTCGATGAACATGGCGCTGCCATTCGTACACTGGGGTGGCGCGCCTTTGGACGATGACAGATATTATCAGCCGCTTGTTTCCCGCCCTCTAGTCACGTCGTGAATCGCTTAACCCTGTGGAGAAGTTATGAAGCGTAACTGGTCCTTGGCTGCCGGCATTTTTTCTCTCGTCGCCCTCGCATCCTGTAGTGAGGATCGGACGACCGGGCCGGCGGGACAGGAAGCCTTCAAACGCTACGTCGCGATGGGGACGAGCCTCAGCATGGGCGTTCAGTCGGATGGCGTTGTCTATTTCAGCCAGCAGCACGACTGGACCGCGCTTCTCGCCCACCAGGCATTCGCGTCATACACCCAGCCTCTGGTCGCGCCGCCAGGCTGCTTCTCCCCGTTGATCGCTCCCTTGCAGCTCAATCGGCGCCTGAGTGGAATCAGTGCCTCCGCGAACCAGACCACCAGCACTCCCGACACGACATGCGCGCTGTTTGGTGCGGTCACACTACCTGCGAATGACGTCGCGATAGATGGTGCCAACACCTACGACGCACTGTTCGTTTCTCCCGAGACCGCTTCGGTTGAAGGTGTGAAGCGTCGCCGCCAGTATCGGCTGGTCCTTCCAGCGAAGACCACTCAGGTAACGGCGATGATGCTGCAGAAACCGACGCTCGTTTCCGTCGAGCTTGGCGCGAATGAGGCGCTTGGGGCTGTTTCGGGGCTGATTTTTCCGAAGGCGGGATATCGCGGCGCCGCTGCGCAAGGAACCATCGTGCCGAACGCCGTTTGGCAGCCCGTCTATGATCAGCTGATCGACAGCGTCAAAAAAACGGGAGCCAAAGTACTTCTCGTGGGTGTGCCCAATGTGAACGGCTTCGTTTCGGTGCGGACAGGTGACGAATTGTACGCGGACCGCGCGGCCTTTCAGGGCTTTGGAGTAATCGTCTCCCCCGATTGTCAGGGCAGCACGAACTCTATTTTCGTTCCGATCAAGATCACGACACTGGTCGGCACAGCGCAGGCAACCGGTCAGCCACAAACACTGAGCTGCACTGATCAGCCGGGAGCGCAAGACAATGTCCTGACTCCTGCCGACGTTCAGGCCGTGACCGCCCTCATCAGCGGAATGAACAACCACATTCAGGCAGTCGCCCAGGAGAACGGCTGGGCGTATGTGGATATGGCTGCAGTTTGGGCGCAATGGGTTCAGCGTCGCGCACCATTCAGCGTCGTTGCTCTCTTTGGTTCGTGCGCTCCGTATGGTCAATTCACCAGTCTCGACGGTGTGCATCCGAGCACTCCCGGATATCAGGAGATGGCGAACGCCGCCGCTGATGCGCTCAACTCCAAGTACGGTTTTGCGATTCCGACGAATCCAGTCACAGTGCTGCCGCCGGCGCAGCAATGCCCGTAGCGACCGGCTAAATCCGTGTCTGAGGGCGAGGCCAAGAACCTCGCCCTCTTTGCATCATGAGGTATATCGGCAACAAAACCCGTCTGCTCCCATTCATCCTTCGCACACTGGGCAAGGAGAGGATACCCCCTGGCTCGGTGCATGATGCTTTCGCCGGCACGGCGAGTGTAGGCAAGGCCCTCAAGTCGAAAGGATGGCGGGTCTTCTCGAGCGATCTGCTGATGTCGTCGTACGTGTTTCAGCGCGCGTATGTGGTCGCGGATTCCGCGCATCCGTCACTCGACGATATGGCGCATGAACTGGCCGAATGCTCTCCGAGGTTTGGATTTATCAGCCGACACTTCTCGCCCGCCGGCGGGGGGGAAAGCGAGGGAAGGATGTACTTCACTCCAGAAAATGCGGCGCGCATCGACGCATCGCGCGAGAGCCTCGATACCTGGCGCGCCGACGGGAGGATTGGTGAAAGCGACTACTATCTGCTTCTCGCCGCCATCATCGAAGGCGCGGACAGGGTCGCCAACACGGCTGGGGTTTATGCGTCATACATGAAGAGGTGGCAACCAAACGCCCGACGCTCCTTTGAAATCGTTCCCGAGCGTCCGACTTCCGGGCTGCCGGCGCAGGCCTACCTTATGGATGCTGCCGAGGCGGCTCAGGCTGTCGGTGAGGTCGATCTTTTGTACATAGATCCGCCGTATAATTCGCGGCAGTACGTCGCCTACTACCATATACCGGAGATCCTGGCCCGCGGGTGGTCGGACAAAGCTCCGGCAATCCGGGGCAAGGTCGGGCTCCTCGCCGGGGAGGAGGGTCGAAGCCAGTGGTCTCATGGCCGGCGGGTTCAACGGCTCTTTGCGGGTTTGCTTGCGGGTTCGGGCGCGAAGTGGGCGTTGGTGAGCTTTAATTCAGAAGGTCATCTGGAGCCGGATGCCCTGGAAACGTTACTTGGCAGGGCGTCTGCGGATGGTAAGGTGTCCCATTTCACCCAGCGCTATCGACGATACCGCGCCGACAGTGATCGGGAGGGGCGGCGCTATCATGCGGATATCGCAATTGAGCATCTGTATCTGGTGCGGCTGCGTTAGTTTTGTTGCTTCCACGAGCCGCTGATCGTCAGGATGGTGTAACGGTGATAAGGTGTTATCCCGTCGCCATTTGGGTCTTTGCAGGTGCGCGCAAACGGGTTACACTAGGCAGGTGAAGATGACAGCCACACCGCTGCAAAACCAGGGATCACAAACGTTAGGCGGAGGGGCCTCGACGCCGGATGCAGCGGCGCCGGGCATCGACGCCGATCAGGAGATTATTGCCAAGGTTCTGGCGGGTCACAAGGACGCGTTCGGGGTTCTGATCACCCGATATAGCGATCCCTTGTACCGACATGCACTTGGCATGACCGGAAGTCCTGATGTGGCGGAAGACATCCTCCAAGCGTCTTTTATTAAAGCCTATCAGCATCTGGGCGAAGTTCGAGGACGATTTGACGCCTGGGTGTTCCGAATCGTCGCTAATAGCTGCAAAGATTGGCTGAAGAATATCCGGCGGACGCACGTGAGCTACGACGAGGACGATCAGCCCTCAACGTACTCGACGCCGGAAGAAGAGATGGACCGCAACGAGTTGCGTACGGACCTGCAGTTTGCCCTGGCCAGACTCGCTCCTTCGCTGCGTGAAGCGTTCGTGATGAAGCACGTCGAAGGAAGATCGTACGAGGAAATGGCGCTGTTACTTGAAACGACGGTTGGCGCGCTAAAGATGCGAGTGCATCGGGCGCGAGAAGCGCTCCAACAACTGCTCGAGGAGAAGTACGCATGATGCTTGATAACGCTGGTTTCGAAAACGAAAAGATCACGGGCCACGAGCCCGCTCAGAGACGGGACAAGCCCGCCGAGCCGCTCTACGATCGCGAAGTTCCGCTTAACGGAACTTCAGCTGGTCACGGGCTGCTGCACGACTGGCTTGATGGCGAAGTCGATGTAATGCGCGCCAGCGAAGTCGAAGGCAAGTCAAAGGTCGAGCTCTGGACCAGGATCAACGCCGAGAGCGAGATGCTTCGCCGCCGCGTGACTCCGGTAGGCGTCCAGCAGCGGATCATGGCCTCGTTGCCGGAGACTCCGGGCACGGCCACCTGGTGGAAGCAGGTTACACCTGTTTCGGCGATTGCGATCGCCGTTGCGCTGCTCGCAGTAGGCGCACTGATCATTCAGGCAGTTCGTTAGAGCTGATTTTCCTCGAGCAAAAAAAGCCCGACTCCTTGCGAGTCGGGCTTTTTGTTGTCATTACCCTTGGTGCGGTATCCTTCGCGCGGGCGTGGAGATTGCTGCGGTATCTCCATCGTCGGCTTAGACCTTGCAACTGGACTGCAACTCTTTACTGTACAGGTAAGGACATACCTGATCGGAGGCGTTTGAAGATGAGGAAGACCATCGCTGTAATCGCATTAATGGCCGCTCCAGCCCTGGCTTCTGCTCAGGCTGGGCTCTCCAAGATCCAATTCCTTGCGTTGCAGCAGGAGCTGCGCGATCAGGGATGCGGAGTGACAAACGTCGACGGCCACTACGGCCCGCAGACGCGTCGTGCGATCGCGACCTGCGCGAAGAAGTTCAACTCCGCAAACAACGCACAGGCGTTGCTCACGGCGATGAACATTGGCTTCGGGCCGACCGACAATCCGCCGACGGGCGGAACGACGACCGGCATGAGCAATGACACCGGCTCAACGGGCATGGCGTCAGAAGCGAAAGCCGAAGGCGAGAGCATGAAGACGGAGAAGAAGGAGCACACCACGGCGGGCAAGACTCACCGCAAAGCGACGAAGAAGAGTTGAGTCGCTAAGTCAGATTTCCAAATTGAGCTGCAACGGGGGGACGAGCGCACCAAGCGCCTCGTCCCCTTCGTCGTCATCCCCCCTGGACCAGTCGCGAACCCCATACTTCGCGCAGATCTTCCCAAAAAACTTCGCCAGGCCCTCGCGGTACTTCTCGCCCGCATAGGCGCTGTTGCCATACGTATTGCGGTACCGCTCAGCGAGGTGGGGAAATTCCTGCTCGATGAACGGCAGGTAGCGTTTTTTCGCCGCGGCCTTCAGTCGCACTGCGCACGCGCCAACGTAGGTCGCGCCGGCTTCCGAGACGCGCTTCACCAATGCCTCGAGGTCAGACGGATTATCGGTGATTCCTGGAAGAACCGGCATGCAGTTGATGCCGGCATCGATACCAGCTTCGCGGAGTCGAGCGAGCGCGCGCACTCTTGATTCCGGAGTTGGTGCGCGCGGTTCGATGCGGCGCGCGAGGTCCCGATTCAAAGTGATGAGTGAGATGTGCACCGACAGATCCGACAGGCGGTTGATGCGCGAGAGCAGATCGATGTCGCGCGTGATGAGCGGACTCTTGGTAATGATTGTCACGCTCAAACCGGGATGCTCGGAGAGTACCTCGAGGATGCCACGCGTGATACGAAATCTCCGCTCGGCGGGTTGATAGGGATCGGTAGCCGTGCCAATGACGATCGCTTCGCCGGCGAGCAGCTTGAGATGCTTGTCGCTTCCGAAGCGAAGAGTTCTGCTCAAAACTTCGGGCGCGTTTTTCTTGACGAAGATGTTCCGCTCGAAGGCGAGCCAAGGCGGGAGCTTATTGTAGGCTTCGTCGAGAACGTCGGTCATCTTCTCGTCGCTCGCCGCGCGCTCCATGACATAGCGATGGGTGTAACGCGCGTAACAATAAGCGCAGCCGAAGGCGCATCCGATGTACGGATTGATAGACCAGAATCCCATCCCCGTTGTCTCGGGGCCGTTGAGGACGCTCTTAGCCGGGGACGCGTAATAGCGAATGTCCTTCTGTTCGCCGATTACGGGGAGTTGGCGGGAGGCTTTTTCGTACGCCGCGCCGAAGAGGGTCGGGTCCTTCGACTTCATGTACCGAAGATACCCCGAATAGCGACGCTTCGCCAGCTAATCCGTCAGCTCAACTTGAAAGAAATGCACCCGTTCAGTTGAGTTGATGCTTTGAGTTTCGAAGGGCAGTCGCTCAGTAGGTCAGCCCGAATCGGAGTCCATCGCCCGCCGGGCGCAGGAAGAAATGATCGTACTTCGGATCTCGCGAAATCCGGATGGCTTGGATCGCTGACACTCCGCCGAAGATGAGCGAGACCTGAGTCTTGGAGAGTGATGAGGTGCGGGCCATGAAGCTGATGTCGCTGACGGAGGCGTTGCGACCGAGGGTGATGTAGAAGAGCGTGGTGCCGATTCCACCGGCGAGGAGGCCGCGCTCGATTGGTCCACCGCCCGCGTGGGGGATGTCGAGGATGCCTTCGTTGATGATCGCCTGGGTCGTGAGTCCTGAGGCTGAGAAAATGAATTGCTTGTGTGGCTCGAGCTCACTGTCGATCCCGGAATAGACTGTTGGTCTCCCGTTGTCGAACGCGTAGTAGGGATGGTATCCCATGAGGAGCGCGCTGAGCACGTGCGCTCCTTCGTGAGCGATAATGCTGGCACCAAATCCGAACGCGAACCGCTTCCAATCGTGGCCGTTCGAATCCTCGGTAGTGGCGAGAAGTCCTTGGCTCCCGGGTAAGGATGAAGTCGCGAATTGTGCGGCAGCTGAGCGGGAGACTACGGAACAGATTCCCAATCCCAGCAACGCCGCGCACATTGCGCCAACGGCTCTCGAACATATCTTGTTCGCGAGACGCCTTGCGCGGGGAGCCAAGAGGATGACCGAGCGTTTATCCGACATTGCGATACAGCGGGAGCTGGGAACGCTTCCGGGGTGGAGCCGGCGCGGCGAACTCATCACGAAAACTTTTCAGTTTCGCAATTTCCTGGATGGGATCGATTTCGTTGTCGCGGTCGCTAAGGCGGCCGAAGCCGCCGACCATCATCCGGACATCGACATCCGGTACACGAAGATCGCCTGCAGCCTGAGCACTCACTCCGCTGGCGGGATCACCCAAAAAGATCTCGATATGGCGCGGCAGATTGAGCGGGTAGGCGAGAAGGCCTAAGGAAGCGTAACGCTAGTTGCGCCGGTTCCCCATGATGCGCAGGATGGCCATGAACATGTTGAGCAGATCGAGGTAGATCTGAACTGCTGCGCCGACGTACTCGTCCGGACCGTAGAAATTGCGGAGGCGCCAGGTGTCGAAGACGAGAAGGCCGCTGAACAGCAGCACGGACACTGAAGCGAGCCACAAACTCACTGCCTGATTCTGAAAGAAGAAATTCAGGAACATCGTTCCGATCAGGACCCAAAGGCCAACCATCAGGAAGCTGCCCCACGCACTGAAGTCGCGGCGGCTGACGAACGCGTACAAGGTGAGAATGCCAAACGCGCCGATCGTCAGGACTGCTGCCTGGCCAATCAGCCCGGGCTGCTGCCGTCCGTAGAAAAACAGCGCAGGGGAGATGATGACGCCCATCACGAAGTTGAAGAGCAGGACCAACCCGATATTGAAAGGGAAATCCGTCTTCTTGCGCGTGGCCATCAACAGGGGCGCCAGCGAAGCGAAGAACGCGAGGAAGGGATGCTGCGCCACGGCCTGCATCAGTTGGGGCTGAGAGAGCCCAAAGGTCGCGCCCACCATCGTGACCAGCACACTGACCAGAACCAGCGAGTAGGTCCGGCGGACGAGGGTTGCTCTCTCTTCCCCGGTGCGAACCAGCGTTCCCGTCTGATACGAGACACCCATTTTTGTTGACTCCGAAAGGGATCGAACGTGCGAAATATATTACCCCGCTATTTTCGCAGCGATTCGGTCCAATAGTGGCGGCAGCTCTTTTATGTCGTCCAGGAAATAGGACGGTTGGTAGGGTTCGAGCGTCAATTTCGTGAATGGCCCCCAGAGCGCGGCGATGGTTATGACCCCCGCCGCGTTCCCGGACTTGATGTCGTGGGGCGAGTCACCCACGAAGACTGCTTCGTCGGCGCCATATTCCAGTTTCTCAAGCGCCGTCTTCACGGGATAGGGATCCGGCTTGTGGATGTGCACGGAATCGTAGCCAATAGCGACCTCGATGTAGTCGTCGGCGCCGATGAATTTGAGACCGCGATCCATCATCGCATTGCCCTTGCTCGTCACGATCGCCATCGGATGACCACGCTGATAGAGGAGGGCCAGGGTGTCGATCACTCCCTCGTACCTCGCCATCAGCCGATCGTGGTTCTCGTGCTGAAAGGTGCGATAGCGGTTGATCAGTCGCTCTCGATCTTCGTCCGACTCGATGTAGGGCGTCAGCTGCTTTGGGAGCGGAGTACCAATCCCTTCGATCCACTCCGCGTCGCTTGGTTGCCGTGCGCGGCCCTCAAAGGTGTGCCGCATCGACGCGAGAAGGAGCGCGATTGAATCGACCAGTGTCCCATCGAGATCGAAGAGGACGGCGAAAGGGCGCGCATCAGCCATGATGCCAAACTAATCGCGTCGGGCTTGTGGTTGGAATGGGCATTTCAATGGATCGCGACCGGTGTTCGATCGTTGTAATGCCCCATGCCGGGGGCGATATTAGAGGTACCATGGGGACCGCCGCGCGCACCAGTTTCAGCAAGCTTCTCGACGAGATCGGTACGGTAGATCAGGTCGGAATCGAGGAGCGCGTAGCGAAGTTCACGACACGCAGCATCAAGAAGTCTTCGAAGCTGTGGGGACTCAATACCGCGGTCTCGATGGTCGATCTCACGACCCTGGAAGGAAAGGACACTCCCGGCAAAGTCGCGTCGCTGTGCCAGAAGGCTCGACGACCCAGCTTCGACGAGTCCGTCCCGCCAGTCGCTGCCGTTTGCATCTATCCCTTCCTGGTCAAATACGCGGCGAGGTGCCTGGCTGACACCGCCATCAAGGTTGCGTCGGTGGCGACAGCTTTTCCGTCGGGTCAGAGTCCACTGCCGCTTCGTCTCGAGGAAGTTCGCACAGCAGTTGGCGACGGCGCCGACGAGATCGACATGGTGATCAACCGCGGACTCTTTCTCGCCGGAGAGTTCAACGCAGTGCAGGACGAGATCAGCGCGGTGGTGGAGGCGTGCGGCGACGCGCAACTCAAGGTCATTCTGGAAGTAAGTGAGCTCGATACCTACGACAACATTCGGGCAGCGTCGTTCCTCGCCATGCAGGCAATCCGCCCCGGCGATTTCATCAAGACGAGCACGGGCAAGGCGTCGGGCAGCGCGACGCTCGCCAACACCCAGGTAATGATCGAAGCGATTCGCGATTTCTATCTGTCGACCGGGACTGCAATCGGGATGAAGCCCGCCGGCGGCATCCGAACCGCAAAGCAGGCGCTGCACTATCTCGTTGCGGTCAAAGAGACACTCGGCGACGCGTGGCTCAATTCGACACGCTATCGGTTTGGAGCCAGCTCGCTGCTCAACGATCTGCTGCGCCAGATCGAGAAGGAAAAAACAGGCGCGTATCAGGCGCCTTACTACTTCACTGAGGCCGCCGAGAGTTACTGATATGACATCCACCAGGGCTGTCACGAGGTCGACGGGATCGAGCTCGATTCCGCAGCTGATATTCGGCGATTTGTGGGAATACGATCCAGCGCCGGAGACAGCCGATCCGAAACTCAAGGCGAAGTACGATCTCTTCATCGGCGGCAGGTTCGTATCGCCGAAGTCGGGCAAGTACTTCGACTCAATCAATCCGGCGACAGAGGAAACGCTGGCGCAGATCGCACTGGCCAATCAGGCCGACGTCGACGCGGCTTATCAGGCTGCGCAGAAGGCGTTCGGCGCGTGGAGTAAACTGCCCGGCGCTGAGCGCGGAAAATATCTCTATCGCATCGCCCGTCTGATTCAGGATCGCGCGCGGGAGTTCGCCGTCGCGGAAACCATGGATGGCGGAAAGCCGATCAAGGAGTCGCGGGACTTTGACGTACCGATGGCGGCCGCGCATTTCTTTTATCACGCCGGTTGGGCGGACAAGCTCGAGTACGCCGTTCCGGGCGCCACGATCGCGCCGCTCGGTGTGGTCGGGCAGGTGATTCCGTGGAATTTTCCGCTGTTGATGCTGGCGTGGAAGATTGCGCCGGCATTGGCGATGGGAAACACGGTTGTCCTCAAGCCCGCCGAGACGACTTCGGTGACAGCGCTCAAGTTCGCGGAGCTGCTGCAGGAAGCCGAGCTACCTGCCGGAGTGGTGAACATCGTTTGCGGGGCGGGAGAGACGGGCGCGGCTGTCGTCACGCATCCGATGGCGGCGAAGATCGCGTTCACCGGCTCGACTGAAGTCGGAAAGGTCATCATGCGCCAGCTCGCCGGCACTGACAAGAAGCTCACCCTCGAGTTGGGCGGTAAAGCCGCCAACATCGTTTTCGACGATTCGCCGGTGGATCAGGCGGTTGAAGGCGTGGTCAACGGGATCTTCTTCAATCAGGGACACGTTTGCTGCGCCGGCAGCAGACTGCTGGTGCAGGAATCGATCGCCGAGATGTTCGTGGCGAAGCTGAGGAACCGCGTTGACGTTTTGCGAGTAGGGAATCCACTCGACAAGAACACCGACGTCGGTGCGATCAACTCGCGGGCGCAGCTGGATCGCATTTGCGAGCTCGTCGATTCGGGTGTCGCTGCCGGCGCAGATATGTATCAGTCGGGTGTCTGCCAGCTTCCGGCGCGCGGGTACTACTTCAAGCCGACCGTATTTACGGGCGTCACGCAGAGTCATCGCATCGCACGCGAGGAAATCTTCGGACCGGTATTGAGCGTGCTCACGTTCCGCACGCTCGAGGAGGCCGTCGAGAAAGCGAACAACACCATGTACGGTTTGTCTGCCGGTGTATGGACCGACAAGGGATCGCGCATTCTCAAGATGAGTACGTTGCTGAAGGCGGGCGTTGTATGGGCGAACACTTTCAACAAGTTCGATCCGTCGTCCCCGTTCGGTGGCTACAAGGAATCCGGATTCGGACGCGAAGGCGGACGACAGGGACTCATGGACTACGGGAAGGTCGTTTAACATGGCGCGGCTTCCGGTTACCAAGACGCCGAAGGTATATGTTGGCGGACAGTTCATTCGCTCCGAGAGCGGGCGGGTGTTTGCTGTGCGGGAAGCAGAGGGAGGCGGGAGGCGAGAGGCGAGAGGCGGGAAGGCGGTTGCGCCGCTGCTCGGCAACATCCCGCAGTGCACGCGAAAGGATCTCCGCAACGCGGTGGAAGCGGCGGCGAAGGCGGGACCAGGCTGGGCACAGCGCACTCCGTACAATCGCGGGCAGATTCTCTATCGCCTTGCCGAGATGCTGGAGGCGAGAGGCGCGGAGATGGCCGAGGCGCTGGTACTTTCTGGCGGGACGAGCAAGGCCAACGCGCGCAAAGAAGTCGCCGCCAGCGTCGATCGACTGATCTACTACGCGGGATGGGCGGACAAGTATGAGCAGGTGCTCGGCAACACCAATCCAGTGGCGGGACCATTCTTCAATTTCACCGTCGCCGAGCCGATGGGGATTATCGGTATCATCGCAGATGACGAGGCGCCGCTGCTCGGACTATTGAGTCAGATCGCGCCAGTGATCATCGCTGGTAATACGTGTGTCTGCCTGGCGTCACAGGAGTTTCCGTACCCGGCGATCGTGCTCGGCGAGCTGCTGGCGGTGTCGGATCTTCCGGGCGGGGTGGTGAATATCCTCACCGGTTTCAGGAAAGAGCTGGTGCCTACTTTCGCGACGCACACCCATATCCGCGGCGTGAGCGCGGTCGTCAATCAGGAAGAGAAGAAGCAGCTGCAGCTGGGCGCGGCGGAGAGCATCAAGCGGGTCCGGACGCGGAAACGCGAGGACGAACTGGATTGGTCGGCGGCGAACGCGCAGAGCGTGTATGAGATTCGGGACTTCGTCGAGTTCAAGACCATCTGGCATCCCATCGGGGCGTAGAGGCTTCGGTTGGGAGACCCGCCAAAACTGCTGATCGACCACTGAATGCGAATTGGGACACCTACTGCGCACTGCGGACTAGAGAGCCTATTTGAACGCGATTGAGATGCGCGCGCTGCGCAAAGTTTATAAAGGCAGTGGGAAGGCGAAGCGTGGGCCCTCGGGACAGGCCGCGCGATTTGGGCCGCCTGGCATGGGTGCAGCGCCGGTGGGTGACGTGGTAGCGCTCGAATCGCTCGACCTCGACATCCACGCCGGTGAGTTTTTCGGACTGCTCGGACCGAACGGCGCCGGGAAAACGACCGCGATCGGGATACTCACGACGCGTGTGCTTCCGACATCGGGCAAGGCCTTCGTCGCCGGAGCCGATGTCGTACAGGATTCCGTTCGCGTCAGGCAGACAATCGGCGTCGTACCGCAGCGGCCGAACGCGGATCTCAGCCTCAATGTGCTGGAGAACCTGCAGTTCCATGCCGCGTACTTCGGCATAGCGTTCGATGTCGCTACCAAGCGCGCATTCGAGCTGCTGGAGCGTCTCGGACTTTCCGACAAGGCAAGCTCAAAAATGTCCGAGATGTCGGGCGGACAACAACAGAGGCTGATGATCGTGCGCGCGCTGATGCACGAGCCCGATATCATCTTCCTCGATGAACCGACGGTCGGACTCGATCCGCAGGCGCGGCTCGATCTCTGGGAAATCCTGCGTGACCTTCACCGCCGCGGTCGAACGATCGTGATGACCACCCATTACATGGACGAAGCTGACCGTCTCTGCGACCGGCTGGCGATCATCGATCGAGGGAAGCTGCTGGCGCTGGACACGCCGAAGACCCTCAAGTCGAGAGCGCCAGGCGGCACGCTCATCGAGCTGGTTCTGGATGGTGACTCGGCGCCGGCGGCAAAAATCGCCGAAGCTATCGATGGAGTCAGTCACGTAGAAGCGAACAACGGGCTGTTACGAGTGCAGAGCAATCGCGGCGGACAGACGTTGCCGGCGCTGATCGAGGCGGCGGAGAACTCCGGGAGAACCGTGACGGACATCCACTTGCTTCAGCCCAGTCTGGAGACGTTGTTCGTGTCGCTGACGGGGAGGAAGCTGGGATGACGGCGGGATGCGGGATGCGGCATGTGGGATGTGGGCGGGCTGAATGACAACCGCGACGATGGCCGCGCCGCGCGCGGAAGTCCGCGCGTCGTCGATTTTCTTTTCGCTATTAAGGCGCGACATGCGCGTCGCCAGGCGGGAGCTGCCGTTCTTCCTGCTGCGCACGACGCTGCAGCCGCTGATGTTCGTGATCGTGTTCGGGTATCTGCTGCCACGAATGGGATTCATGGGCCGCGGTTATACGACCGCGCTGCTGCCCGGAGTGCTGGCGATCAGTCTGACGTTCTCGAGCATTCAGTCAGTCGCATTGCCAATGGTGCAGGAGTTCGGCTGGACGAAGGAGATCGAGGACCGTCTGTTGGCGCCCATTCCGATCGTGCTCGTCGCCGCGGAGAAGATCACCTCGGGCGTGCTCCAGGGAATCGTTTCGGCGCTGTTCGTGTTACCAGTGGCGCGGCTGATAATGGGGCCGATTCCCGATCTCACGTTCGCGCATTTCGGAGATGTGCTGCTGATCACGATACTAGGCGCGGCCGCCTTCTCATCGCTGGGGTTGTTCCTTGGGACGGCGATCCAGCCTCAGCAGATCGGATTGATGTTCGGCGTGATCCTCGCGCCGATGATTTTCTTCGGGTGCGCGTACTATCCGTGGCAGGGGCTGAGCGCAGTGCCGGTTATGAAATACGCGGTGCTGATCAATCCGCTGGTCTATGTGGCGGAGGGAATGAGAGCTTCGTTAACGCCGACCGCGCCGCACATGCCGCTGCCGGTGGTGCTGGTCGCGCTGATCGTGGTTACGGCGATTTTCTGGATGCTAGGACGGCGAAGCTTCCTGAAAAGAGCGGTCGGATAACTGACCCTCTGGCGCGCCTTGCTCTGATGCGCGCGCGCGGGCCGACTCGGTGGCGACGGCAACATCGGCGGGATCAACGCGTGGGGCCCGCGGAAGTGAGATCGTAAAGGTCGAACCCTTTCCGACGGTGCTCTCGACGGTGATGTCGCCATTCATCGCCTTCGCCAAATCGCGGCTGATCGCCAAGCCGAGCCCGACGCCCTGGACCGGCTGGTTGAGCCTCCGCTCGGCTTGAACGAACGGATCGAAAACTCTTTCCACCTTTTCCGGGGAGATGCCCGCTCCGGTGTCAGCCACCGAGATCTCGATGCAGTTCCCGCTTGGTACAGCGGCGAGAGTTATCGAGCCACCTGCGTCGGTGAACTTTACAGCGTTGCTCAAAAGGTTGAGCACGATCTGTTGCAGTTTTTCGGGATCAGCGAGAACTGACGCTGTTTTGTCGCCGCCTTTGTAGGTGTACCTGAGACCCTTCGCCAGGATCTGCGGCGCGATCATCGATTCAGTGTCTTTGAGAATCTCGTCGACGGGAACGGCAGTCAGGCGATACTCGGCCTGACCAGCATCAACTTTTGCAAAGTTGAGGACGTCGTTGATCAGAGTAAGAAGGTGCTGCTGGCTGCGACGGATGCGCGCGACATCCTGAGCCTGCTCCGCGTTGAGGGAGCCGCGAATCCCGAGCGCCAGAAGCTCGGCGTACCCACCGATGGCGTTGAGAGGAGTGCGCAGCTCGTGACTCATGCTGGCGAGAAACTCCGATTTGGCCTGGCTCGCGGCCCACGCTTCCTCTTCCGCCCGCTTTCGCTCTTCAATGTCGACAGCGATGCCAAGCCAGGCGTTGACCGCACCAGTCTCGTCGCGTCCGGGCCGGCTTCGCGCGAGGAACCAGCAGTACCTGCCGTCGTGATCACGAAGACGCATCTCGACGTCGTAGTCCTTGCCTTCCTGTACTGCCTTGCGCCAGCTCCAGATGACTCGGTCTCGATCTTCGGGGTGGATGGCATCGGTCCATCGATATCCGATGGTCTGGCTTTCCGAAAATCCGGTGTACTCGTACCAGTATGGATTGCAGTAACTGATTTGTCCGTCGGGCTGCGCGAACCAGACGATCTGGGGCGAGAGCTGGAGAAGACTTTCGAACTTCGTCCGGGTCGCGATACTCCAGCGCTCGAATCGCGTGACGCCGAGCGATGCCATGAGAAGGACGATGCTCACTATCGAGACTACGAGACCGATCGCGAAAGTCCCCGGGAACAGTCCGTCGCCCGGAGTCCAACCGACAGCGCCGCGAGTGAATCGCGCCGCTGCCATGCCGGTGTATTGCATCCCAACAACCGGCACGGCTAGAAGAACCGCGGTTCCGGCACGCCGGACAAATGACCGATGATCCGGAGAGATGTCGAGCAGCTTGCGGGTAACCCAGAGAGCCGCGAGCGAGAAGACGATGGCGATGCCGACGGACGCTCCGATGATGGCCGGATCGTAGACGATCGATCCGCCCATTCTCATGCCTTGCATGCCGGCGTAGTACATACCGGCGATGGCCACGCCCATGAGGATGCCGGCGAGGGCAATAAGACCGAAGCGGGCTCCGGCGCGATTGAAGACGAAGAATGCAATCGCGGCGGCGATTACGGCGGCAATAGCGGATGCGACGATGAGGAGGACGTCGTACCAAGTCGGCACAGACGGTTGGAGCGCGAGCATGCCGACGAAGTGAGTGCTCCACAGTCCGAGTGCCAGCGCTACCGCGCCGGTATAAGCCCACCGCGTGCGGCGTCGTCCCTCGCTGGCGCGGACCCGCTGCGCTATCTCGACAGCAACGTAGGCGCCGATGACAGCGACAACGATGGAGAGAATTACGAGAGTGAGGCTATATGAGTCTTCGATCATTCTTCGAGGTCATCGCCGGTGAGGGGAGACGCGATCAAGTTCCTCGGAAATTTCGAATACGGATGCACCAGGAGACTGAAGCAGAGGCAAGATGCTAACCGCTCGGCGCGACCAGCCCATCCCTCTTGACGCGATATATCGTACGATATAACTTCGCGCTGTAAGATATATCGTCAGTTATATCAGAGGCGCTAACTGGCGCTTCGCTGGCGGGTTAGGGTCGGTTTGCGAGGGATAAGACCATGCACGGTGGACATTGTGGTGGGCCGAGGTTCGCGTGGGCGTTTGGGATGCGGCCGGAGAATTTCGGGTTCGATGCGGGTCAGTTTTGGGCGGGTCGGGGAAAGTCGCGGGGGGGTCCTTTCGGCGGCGGACGGATGTTTGACCAGGGCCATCTCAAGTTCGTGATTCTGCGGCTGCTCCACGAAAAACCCCGGCACGGCTACGAGATCATCAAGGAGATCGAGGAGCGATTTGGCGGGATGTATTCGCCGAGTCCGGGAACCGTTTATCCGACGCTGACGATGCTCGAGGATCTCGGCTACGCGCGCGCACGGCCTGAAGAAAGCGGGAAGAAGATCTACGAGATCACCGAAGAAGGTCGGAAGCATTTGGCGGAGAATCAGCCGCTGATCGATGACATCTTCTCGAAGATCGCGGAATTCGCGCAGAGCATTTTTGGCGAGCCGATGATGGAAGTGCATCGCGGAATGAAGAACGTGGGCCGCGCGGTTTACGCGTCGAAGGCTTCGCGCACACCGGAGCAGATCAGGAAGATCAAGGAAATCCTGGAGCGTGCGGCGACGGAGATTGACGCCGTATAGTCAGGCCTGAGGATTGTTGGAGCGCAGGAGCAGGATCGCGTGAATCGTGATCACGTCGCCTGCGTTCTCGCTTTGGCCACCAGCATCAGGTTGCAGGTCAGTGATCGCCTGCAACCACTCGTCGGGCGGGAGGTCGGACTGAAATAAAGTTTCGAGCTCGCGTTCAATGGCAGCGCACTGTGGCGTCGTGGCAATTTTGCGGGCGCGGGCAGCCAGCGCCAAGCGTGAAGCGCGGACGTGCGGCGCGGCATCCTCCAGCAGCGCGTCAATGCGTCGAGTGATAGCGTTTCGTCGCGACGCTGATGACGCCCCGAGCCCGGCAGCTGCCCTCGCCTTCTCATTGGCGTGCCACCGATAGATCATCTCCACAGCACTCTGTGCCTGTGCCGAATCGGAGCTCGTGTTTTCGCCAGTTACGCTGGAGCAGACATCGATCAGGGTGCCGAGATCAGTGGCCACTTCACTGGTGCGTTCCACGAGCAAGCGGGGTGCGTGGGACAGCGACACTGCTGCGATGAAGCCGCCGTGACCTGACCCAACGGTAGCCACCACCGTCACCGTTGACTGAGCACTCGTCGGGGGTATGAACGCCGGCTGAACAGCCCGCGGATATGGTTGTTCGCCGTCCTTCGCGTCGGCGGCCCAGCGCTCGAGTATCGCGCGAAGACGTTCAACTTTGGACGGCACGCTCTCGGCGTCGAACTCGTGCGTCGACGCGGCGTGATTCGCAGGAGACTGCCACCCCGGATTCGGCGAACCAGCCCCGATGGCGCTTTTCGCCGTCTGCCACTTTCGGCGCACTATCGTCTCGCTGCGAAGTAGCTGCTGCGCTGATCTCGGCGGCACCAAAAGGTGAACGTTCGCCTCGGTGTGCGGTGAACCGAGTCGAACCACGCGTCCGACGCGCTGCTCCATTCGCGCTGCGGTCCAGGGAATGTCGAGATGGATAACTGTATTCGCGTCGTGGAGGTTGACTCCCTCGCTGAGAAGATCGGTGGTAAGCAAAAGCTCGATCCTTTCAGCGCGCGCAGGTTCACTGGAGTGTGTTGCAAGGGGCGCGAAGCGAGAGATGGCTTCCTTTCGCGTCAGTGAGCCGCCGGCGACGCGTGCGCCGTGCGATGTAAGCATCGCGACTCGTTCACCGCCCACGAGATGTCGAAACAGCATCGAGATCGTTTCGGCGTACTGAGCAAAGGCAACAGTAAGGCAGCCGGCGTTTGAGTTCTGGATTTTCGCGACCGCGTCGGCGCGCGCTTTATCCAGGGACGATCGCGAACGGGATCGAGCCAGGATTTCTTGCATGGCGCAGAGATAGTTACGGATCGCCTGCAATAACCCGACGCGGTCCCCGGCGGGCGCGGATAGGAGCTCGGCGAAAGCGAGTTGCACGGTCCCTTCGGAGTAAATCCAGCTCTCGAGATCCTTTGCGGAAGGGTAAGTTCCGGCCTCCAGCGAAGCGCACAACGCTACGGCGCGCGCGATTCTTTTTTTCAGCGCTTCCTGGAGCGCCGCCTCGCTCGATGCCCACAGATGGACCAGCCCTCGACCGATGAGAGCGCCGGCGAGGCCGCCATCCCGAAGCGGGATGGGCGGCGGAAGATCCAACAATTGCTCGACCAGGTCCGGATCATCAGGGATCTCGTGATAGACAGTCGGGAAAACTGTCGGAATCCGGAGTGAATCCCCGATTTGCTTGTGCTCACGCCGGACGATGCACAACGAAATCTCCGCCGAGGTCAGCGCGCGTGCGCGCGAGCCGAGGAAGAGTGAAAACAGCGCCGCGAGGTCGCCACGGTGATTGTGGATCGGTGTGGCGCTGAGCATTAACACCTTGGCGCCACGCACCAGCGATTCGAGGGCGAAGAATCTATTGGTGCGCGGGTTCCTGACGTGATGAGCTTCGTCAACGATGACGAGGTCGAAAGGCGTTGATTTCTTTGCTCCGCTGCGCTGCAGATATCGATCGTCCTGATCAGCCCTGCTCAACGCCTCGAATGTTCTCAACTCGGCCCGGGTGCCGGTCCTGTCCAGCGCTTCACGCCACATCGGGATGAGAGCTGCGGGCGCGACCACCAGCGAGCGATTGAAGCGCTGCGCAATCGCGAGGGCAACGAAGGTTTTGCCCATACCGACATCGTCGCAGAGAAGCGCTCCATTGAATCGGTCGAGAGCGACCAGCAGTCTATCCACGGCGGAGGTCTGGTGCGCGTGAAGCTCGACCTGAGAAAGAGTGTCTCTGGGGCCGGGTTGCCCAAGAATGAGTCTCGCGATACGTGACTTGACCAAATCGGCGGTGGCGACCCGGAGCGCATGCGCGTTCAGTCGCACTCCCTTTTCCACGACAACAACGGTTGCACGACTCTGTGATCGAGCTCGTAAGCCTCGAGTGCGGAATCGAGGAGCTCGGCATCTGACGGCGGGTCGCCTTGCACACCCCGCTCGCCAAACTGTGCGAGAATCTGCCGGGCTCGATCCCAGTCCCTGGGGATAGGAAGCATCGCCATCGTCCAACCGAGGTAGCGGTGATAGCCACCGCGCGCCGGCTCGGCGACGGAGTTGAGCCAGGCGGACGCGAGAGGTCCGTTTAGAATTGCCGCAAGCGCAAGCGCGTCACCGCCGCTTTTGCAGGCGGCCACGTAGCAGGTATTGAGTGGCACTACGGATTCGCCGGCCATCAGTACGATTGCTCTCGGTCTGAGGCCGAAGTCCGCCCATACCACGCGCGCGTTCTCGGACTTTGCGCTCTCCGTTCGAAAGACCGACCACCATTTATTGTTTCCATGCAGATCGGTTCTTCTGATCAGGATGTCGCGATAGGGCGACAGCCAGCGTCGCGCCAGCGGTGGCAACTCTCGACGTGGAGAACCGTCGGCGGTGTGGGGCCACAGCACGTATTCGTTTCCACCGAGCAGCGTCCAATGATCGAGAGTTTCGCCGCGAATGACCGGACGCAACATTTCTCGCTCAATTTCTCCGATACGCCCACCGGAGCGAATGCGGGCGATGTCGCGGCTGACAAATTCCTCGAGACGCACCAGAAAGGCGTCGTTGCATCCGGTTTTCACCCCCAGTAGTGGCCGGCCGAAGATCGATTCACTGAATGGAGTCGAGGCGCGGGTGACGGCGTCGAACGCTGTTCTAACTGCTGACGGCAGGAGGAGCCATGGGCTACCGGGGGTTTCGTCGAGCGGCAATCGGTGCGGCGTTGAACGCCAGCTGCTGCACGCGAGCGGAGATTTGATCGTCAAAGTGAGCCGTTGTGATTGGTCGAGTGCGGGTGCGACTTGCGCCGTTATAGAGCCGCGGCGGCGGCGACGCCTTGCGACCAGCAGCGATGGGTAGACAGCAGCGTCGAATTGGGAGTGCAGATCGGTGAGATCCTCGATGAGGATGAGATCGGTCCGATCGAGCAGCAGCTCACGTACGCCACCGCCGGCCAGCGATCGCCAAAGCTTCGTGGGCAGCAGATACCCGAGTGTCCCGTTTTCCCGCAACAGATCGCACCCGCGCTCCACGAACAGAGCTGCCATGTCGATCTGGGCAGCGAAGCCGCGACCAGCCCCGGCTCGCTGGGCGCCGCTTTCCCATGCCGCTCGACGATATACGGTGAATTCCTGGCGCAATCGTTGTCGCGATACTTCGGCGATGCGGTGGATTCTGACCCACGGAGGATTGCCAACGACCATGTCGAAGCCGTCACGCGCGGCGATGTCGGAGAAATGGGCGCCGAATGAAAACGGAAGCGCGCTCCCGCTGGATAAGGCTCGCATTTCACTCGACACATCGCGCAGTTGACGTCGCACGGTGGCGAGCTGCATTCGGGTTTGCTGGTCGGGTGGTGTACGCACGCCGAATAAATCGTTTCTCCGCGCCGAGATCAGTAGCTCTCTTCGTTCAGACCTCAGTCGCAGCTTTCTGTGCCCGAGGACATCCACCGCCGCCGTCCGCTCTGCTCGATCCAGAGTGCGCGCGAGCGTGATTTTTCTGGGGCCGGTTGCCCTCATATATCTGGCGCGCACGGTAGCGAGCTTTCGACCGCCGGTCAGACTCGCGTGATGATCGAACGCCCCGCCGCCAAGCGAATCGCCAACGCGAATGTTGCGGTCGAGATTGGGTAATGGGGCGATCTTCATTGGATCGACCTCATCGCTCTCTATAACGATCGATAGCCATAAGCGTAGCTCGCACAGCCAGACAGCCATCGGGTTGAGATCCACCCCGAAGATCGAGGCCGTGAGTACGCGGCGACGGATCCCCGCGATGGAACCGGACTCGCCTTCTTCGCGACGCAGCGACGCAAGTCGCTCCAGCATATGCACCAGGAACGCACCGGAACCGCAGGCGGGATCGATGACACGGAGCTCGCAAAGCACTCTCAGGCGCTCCGCTGAATCGGAAGGCGCGCGAAGCGCGGATGCGAGCGCGTGACCGGTCAGCTCTTCGACAAGATCCTGCGGTGTGTAGAACGCGCCGCTCTTTTTGCGATCCACCGAAGCCATGAGAGCCTCGAACGCTTTGCCGAGGATCTCCGGATCTATCGATGCTTCGGACCAGTCGGCCGTGTTTTCGCGTCCGCTGAACCGGTAGTGAGAGAGAAGCGAACCGAACGCGTTACCGAAGCACTCGTCGGCGAAGACACTGGCGCGGCGCTGTTTCTCAAGGCGAGATCGAGAGAAGAGCCCGCCGTTGAGGAATGGAATGCGTCCAAAATCTTTTGCGAGTTGCGAGCGCGAGGTGACGCGGGTGTTCAAGGTACCGAAGAAGAGAGGCTCCAGGACCCGCTTCTGGTATCGTCCACGTCCTTCCATGCAGCGGGCGAAACCGCTGGAGAGAAATGAGAAGTCGCCGTTCAGCCAGCCTTTTGTCTCGAGGAACGACAGAAAGATCAGGCGTGACACGTAAAGCAGTGCGAGCTCCCGTCGCTCGTCGCGCTCGATTCTGCCCGTCAGCGAGATCGCCAGCTCTTCGACGGTTCTCTCCAGCGCGCGAAAGAACCGATTGGTGATCGCTTCGCGGCCGAGCACGTCGAGCCAGCGAGCGTGGGTGAGCAGATCGGACTCGTCGGCGACCGCAGTGAGAGTGCAAAAGGTCTCTGCGTCGCTTTGTACGATATGGTTTCGCTGGCAGATCAGTGAGGTGACGCGCGTGCGCGCACCGGTGCACCTCCAGCAAATGATTGTGAGGTCATTGGCGGACTCACGTATAGCGACGACCAGCCAGAGCAGCTGCGATGCATTTCTCGCGAGCGCGTTGGCGACGCGTGCGAGAATGTCGCGGATGTCTGAATTCTGGTCGAGCTCGAGTGCCAAGCCACGGAGCGCGCCAACCCCGCTAGCGATCCGGACTTCGCGCAGATCCGACGGTAGTCCCAGGGCGCCGATGGCTTTTTTATCGAGCGTTAGTGGTGGGTCAGCAAAGCCCAGCTCGCGCAGAATATCTGCAACGCGATCAAGTGAATTGGCGTCGCGAAGTAGATCCGCCGCGCGCTCGAGTGTCTCCACCTGCCGAGGCTAGTCAGGCGTGCCTCGGCGATCCGCATCGTTCGGTGGCTCTCTAGAGCGAAACTCCGCTACGACTGGGTTTCCTTCTTGTCCGAAAGAAGCCTGGTCGTAAAGCGTTGGCCTTCGCTGATGCGCTCGATCTCGATTGCGGTGGCTTCGACGATCTGCTCCACGCGATTGATTCTCGCTGAGAGCTCAGGATCTCTGGTGGTCGTCAGCGCTTCGCGTTGGCCGCGGCTCTTGCCGAAGAAGTAGGCGCCGGCGAACGCACCAGCGAGGACGGCCACGCCCGAGAGAACGCCGATCAGCGCAATGACGACTCCGAGATCTGCAGGCATGTCGATCGTCCCCGGTGGTTAATCAGTGGCAGGTGGTTGCACTACGGAGGAACCCCTGCCGCAGTTCCAGAGGTTAGTGCCTTAGTCGTGCATTGAGACTGTCCGACAACTGACGCGCACGGGTGTTGGTCGAGTCCAGCTCAGTTGCGCGGCGATAGGCGTCACGGGCCGCCGTACGATGTCCGTCGATGAGGTAAGCGTCACCGAGGCTGGCGTAAACGGTCGTCGAGTCCGGAAACGCCATCAGGTTCTCACGAAATGCGCGAATCGCATCCTTATAGCGATTCTGAGCGATAAGTGAGCGACCAAGATCCTCGAGCAATTTCATCGGCGTCGATTGGGAATTCGCTGCCTGCAGCCGGCGAAACTCGTTGAGCGCGGCGTCGATCCCACCGGCTTTGAGTTTCGTGGCGACCTGTGTGGAGGCAAGTGCAACAGCAGCGGAGTCGGAGACTCCAGAAGCCTGAGCGGGCACCTGAGCACCAGCGTCATTCGCCGCCAGAGAAAATACGGCAGTCGCGAGAGCTATCGCTTTCACCACGAGCGTCTCGCCCGCCGTGTGTAAACAGTAACGGTCATGATCATTGTGAGATGTATGTGCGGCCCTTCCAACTGACGCGCCGGCCGCGAATCACCGCGGTGAAGAAAATGTAGAGCAGCACCAGCGCGCCGATCGGGTACGCGAGCGCGTAGAGCGGGCTCTCACCGACAGTCACATATACGACGATCCACCACAGCAGGGTGGCAACAGCTGAAATCGTCGCCCACAGAATGACTGTGCCACCGGTGGGAATTCCGAACGCGGCGAGAGCGAGAGCCAAGGGCGGCAACAGCTCGAGGAGTGGCGGCAGCAACAGCGCCAGCGGAAGGATGCTCTGTCCAACCCTGCCGAACGGCACCGCGTCGAGTCCGCCGGCGAACACGTTTTTTCGCCAGCCGTCGATGATTTCGCCGAGCGATGCGTACATACGGGTCGAAAGCTGTTTCACGCCAAGCATCAGCACGACGTTCTTGCGGGCCGCAAAAAATCTTTGCGCCAGCATCAGGTCCTCGGCGACGGATGTGCGAACGCTGCCGTGACCGCCAATCGCTTCGTAACTCTGACGCGTTACGAAAATGCACTGGCCGTTGGCGATCTTGCTGCTGACGCGCGGCGAGTCGTTGACCGATTCAGTTCCGCCGTAACGCATCGAGAGGATGGTGAAGATCTGCGGCTGAATCACTTTCTCCCAGAATCCGCCCAGCTCCTGACTGCCGGCGATCGAGAACAAGTCGGCACCCGTGCTTTGCATCGCGTTGACTGAGCGGGTGACGAGGTCGGGAGCGTGAACCGTGTCGGCATCGGTGAACTGGAGGATCTCGCCTTTCGCGATTCGCGCTCCCGTCGCACACGCCCATTGCTTGCCGAACCAGCCTTCCGGCAGCGCCGAGCTGGTGATGATGCGCATCCGCGTATCGCCGGCGGCTGCTTCGCCCGCGACGTCAGCGGTTCCGTCAGTTGAAGAATCGTCGACGACCAGCAGCTCGAGTCGCGGATAGCTGGCCGAGAGGATCGAGCGAACGCAGCGCGCGATGTTATGCGCTTCGTTGCGGGCGGGAACGATGACGCTCACGAGCGGCGGACTATTGGGAGGAGCTGAGCTCTGCTCGTCGAGTGACCGCGAGTGGCGCAGCCTGACGTAAGTGATGAGCGGTGGGATGATCCACGGTAACGCCCAGAGCAACGCTTGTACGATTCGACTCACGATCGGCAGTGAAGGCAGAAAAAAAATGGGGCGCCTGAAGTTGGCGCCCCATTCGACTAAAAGAAGCTAGCGATTTCCGCCGCTGCCACCACCACCGCCGGGCCGGCCACCGCCACCGCCTCCACCTTGTCCCCCTCCACCCTGTCCGCCGCCTCCGCCACCGGGCTTGCCGCCGCCACCTCCACCACCTTGGCCACCGCCACCGGGACGACCACCGCCGCCACCGCCTTGTCCACCGCCACCTTGCCCGCCACCACCGCCACCGGGGCGTCCACCTCCACCTCCGCCTCCGCCTTGGCCGCCTCCGCCCTGACCACCGCCGCCACCACCTGGGCGTCCGCCGCCACCACCACCCTGGCCGCCGCCGGAAGATCCTCCGCCGCCCATGCCGCCACCACCACCGCCTGGACCACGGCCGCCACCTCCACCACCCTGGCCGCCTCCACCACCCTTGGCACCAAAGTCTTCCGTACCAGCCATTCTGTTACCCTCCAGAGTTTGTTTGTAACAGGCGCGAGAAAAGCAATGCACATGCCATATTAGGACACATGCAAGGCGTGTATTCACTGCGTAATTCGCGCCACAACCCGTAATTCGTGCCCGCAAAACATTTTCGCAATCCAAAGCCGCTCGTCGCCGGAGCGCGCGTCGCACTCATTGCGCCTGCAGGTCCGCTGCGAAAACCAGATGAACTTCCGCGTGCTCAGCAGAACGCGCGATCGCTAGGCTGGGACCCGTTCGTCATGCCACACGCTACCGAACAATTCGGCTATCTGGCGGGTCAGGATCGTGATCGGCTCGACGACATCAATCATGCCTTGAGAGATCCGAACGTCGACGCCCTCTGGTGTCTGCGCGGTGGGTACGGAATGATCCGAATTCTGCCGGGCATCGACTACGAAGCGCTCGACGCAACACCGAAACCCATCATCGGCTACTCGGACATCACCGCGCTGCACGCGGCGGTGCAGCGAAAATGCAGGCTCATCACCTATCACGGACCAACTGCGCGCGAGGCGATGACCGAGTTCTCGCGCGATTCTTTTCTCCGTGCCGTGGTTGAGCAGACAGATTCGTGCGGAGCGGCGCCCAACGCGCGCGAAATCAGTCACGGTCGCGCCGAGGGTAGGCTGGTCGGCGGAAATCTCGCTGTGCTGGCGTCGCTTTGTGGCACTTCGTTCGCGCCCGATCTCACCGATGGCATCCTGATTCTCGAGGACATTGGCGAGGCGGTCTATCGCATCGACAGAATGCTCCAACAGCTAATGCTTTCCGGTGCATTGAACGGCTGCAAAGCGATAGTGTTCGGAGAGTGCGTCAAATGTCCCGACGACGCGGGCGGCGGCGGCCGTCCATTCGATTCAGTGCTCGGCGAGATCGCAGAAGAGCTTGGAGTTCCTTGTCTGGCCGGCGTTCCAATCGGGCACATCGACGAGCAGTGGACGATCCCGCTCGGGGCGATGGCGACGCTAGACACGAGGGAGCGTCGCTTAACGGTTACATCCTACAATTCGTGAAATGACCGAAAAGAGTGCACAGGATCTCATCGACGATGCGAAGAGGCAGATCGAAGAAGTGACGCCGGAGCAGGTGCGTGACATGCAGGCCCGCGATGAAAAAGTGGTGTACCTGGATGTACGGGAGCCCAACGAATGGAACCTCGGCAGGCTGCCGAAGGCGATTCATCTTCCCCGCGGTAATCTGGAGGCGAAGGTCGAAGCTCTGATCCCTCGAGATCAGAAAGTCGTCATCTACTGTGCGCGAGGAAATCGATCGGCACTGGCGGCGCTGACAATGAAGCACATGGGGTATGAAAACGTCTCGTCGATGTCGCGCGGGTTCCTCGGCTGGGCCGACATCGGCGGCGAGGTCGTTGATTGACTCCGGAGTCGTTCGAGCTCCCGTGTAAGGATGGCCTGTCGATCCGCGGCGAAGTGTTTCGCGCGGCGTCGGCCGTCGGCTCGGTCATCGTGTGTCACGGGTTCAAAGGGTTCGCGCACTGGGCATTTTTCCCATTTCTCGCGCGCAAATTATCGGAGTCGGGACTGACGGCGATCACCTTCGATTTTTCCGGGAGCGGAATCGGTCGCGATCGGGAATCGTTCACCGAGGCAGCCGCTTTCGGCGAGAACACTTTCTCGCGGGAGCTGGAGGACCTCGATCTCGTCGAGGACTACGCGCGCCGGATGAAGTGGATCGAGGGACGTTTCGGACTGCTTGGTCATTCGCGCGGCGGTGGTATGGCGATCCTTTTCGCGGCGTCAGAAGGCTCGAACGTGAGCGCGCTGGTTACGTGGGCGGCGATCTCCTATCCCAATCGCTGGAGCCCTGAGGACGTGGTTACCTGGCGGAGACAGGGTTATGCCGACATCACCAACTCACGCACGGGCCAGGTGATGCGCCTGGGGACCGCGTTGCTCGACGACGTGGAGCTGCATGGCAAGAACAAGCTCAACATCGAAGCCGCCGCAAAGAAACTCAAAGTCCCGTGGCTGATCATTCACGGGACTGCGGACGAGACAGTGCCAAGTACGGAGGCCGAGCATCTGCACTCGGTCTCCAGGGGAATCAGCACCTTGCGATTGATCGAGGGCGCTGGGCACGCGTTCAGCGCCCAGCATCCGTTGAATGAAGCGCCACCAGTTCTGGAGAAGGTCGTGAACGAGACGGTAAAGTTTTTCGTCCGCAACACGTCCGCGAAATGACGTGAAAGAAGTCAGAAGCGAAGACAAGCTCGCCGGCATTCTTGGTCACCCGGCGATCGTACGGCTTCGCTCTTCGCTGGCTTCGCGAAACGCGCTTGAGGCAGAAGAAGAAACCGGAGTGCGTCGAGCCGCGGTGGCGCTGATCTTTCGGGCCGGCGCGGATGGATCGCCAGAGCTCCTCTTTATCAAGCGAGCGGAATATCCCGGGGATCCATGGAGTGGACAGATCGCGTTTCCGGGTGGACGGGAAGAGAGCGACGACTCATCGCTCGAGGAGACCGCAGCGCGTGAGACGCGCGAGGAAACCGGGATTGATCTCGCGCGGGAAGGGATGGTGATTGGTGTCCTTGACGATCTCCGCCCGATGAGGGTCCGGTTGCCGGCTGTTGTTGTACGTCCTTACGTCGCTGTCGTTCATCGCGACGCGCCGCTAGATCTGAGCTCCGAAGTCGCGCTGGCCTTCTGGATTCCATTCGGCGATCTCGCGCAGAAAGAATCGTGGCGAGACGATACAGTGTTCGCGCGCGGTGTTCAGCTCAACGCGCGGGTATTCCGCCATGATAATCATGTCATATGGGGAATGACGGAAAGGATACTCGCTCAACTTCTAGAGTTGGGATAACTGCCACTGAAGACTACCAGCTCTCTTGGCCGCACCAACTACACCACGATTACGACCAGGGCTCAACGTTCCGGCGAATCAGTCTTCGTCGCTGCAACTCCGGGAGGCAGTCCAGCGGGAGGCTGCTGGAGGTGCAGGATCGGAGCTTCGTGGATGATCTTGCCGCCCAGGTACGCCGTGTAGGTCACCGTAACGACGGCGGCAAGGGAACCGACGACTACACCCGCTCGCATCCAACCAGGTATAAGTCCGGCCGGTTGCTTCAGTGATTTCCACCACGAATACGCCGCAAAGGTGCCGGCTACGAGAATCACGATCATGGCGATGCCGGCGGCGTTGTCGTGCGCCTCGATAGCACCGGTCCGAATGAACCACGGATCGTTGAGCGCGTGGTCAGCTTTGTCTCCGGTGAAGTGCACCGGGTAGACGAAAAGGCCGGCGCCGGTTAGAGCTCCCATCGCGGTCAGCCACAGTCCCCGTTTTCCCAGCAATAGCGCCAACAGGGTCACCGCGAGCGCGGAAACGCTGAGCACCACCGGAAAGTGATTGAGCATCAGGTGGATATATGGCCAGGACAGCATTCTGTTTTTTCTCGTTGAATCAGTTCGGTAGTGGCACTGGTCGCGAAAACTTACGGGACATCGGAACGTGTGCCGTCAGTTCACGCGCGAACGGCGACTACCCGGGGGTGAATCGCCCCTTATCGAAGCGCGAATTGCTATTGCGAAAAAAGTTAGGACGCACTAACTTCTTTGATAGTTCAACAATAATCTCAGGATACTGTGGCAATTCAGCTGGAACGGCACGACCCAACACCGACGGAAGAGACGGCAAGCCACGCGGGATGGCGACGCGCCAGAACGACCCCCTCCCTGGTCGAGGTCTATCGGACGGTGCCAGTCGCCGGCAAAGGCTGGTGGCGAAAAGTCCTGGCCTTTGCCGGACCCGGGTATCTCGTCGCCGTCGGTTATATGGATCCGGGCAATTGGGCGACTGACCTGGCTGGCGGAGCGCAGTTCGGCTACACGCTCCTCAGCGTAATTCTCGTCTCCAACCTGATGGCGATCCTTCTCCAGGGACTCGCCTGCAAGCTCGGCATTGTTACCGGACGCGACCTGGCCCAGGCGTGTCGCGATCACTACTCGAAGCCGGTCGCGTTCCTCCAATGGCTGGCGTGCGAGATCGCCATTGCCGCGTGCGACCTCGCGGAGGTGATTGGGACCGCTATCGCGCTCAACCTGATATTCCACATCCCGATCGCTTACGGTGTCATCATCACCGCGCTCGATGTCCTCGTCGTCCTCTACCTACAGAACAAGGGCTTCCGGCTTCTCGAAGCGCTGGTGATCACTTTGATCGCGACAGTCGGCGCGTGCTTTCTATTCGAAATCATTCTCGCCCAGCCGCCATTCCTCGAGGTGATGCGCGGATTCGTCCCATCGCCGGAGATCGCAAGGAATCCCGCGATGCTCTACATCGCGGTCGGCATTTTGGGCGCGACGGTGATGCCGCACAACCTGTATCTGCATTCCTCGATCGTGCAGACACGACAGTACGACGAGACCAGTGAAGGCAAGCGCGAAGCGGTCCGGTTTGCGTTCATCGATTCAACCATCGCGCTTTCGATTGCGCTGTTCATCAACGCGGCGATTCTTATTATCGCCGCGGCGAGCTTTCACACCTCTGGCCACACCGGGGTCGGCGAGATTCAGGATGCCTACAAGCTTCTCACTCCGTTGCTTGGTGCCGGGGCGAGTACCGGCTTCGCGCTCGCACTGCTCGCGTCGGGTCAGAACTCGACCCTGACCGGCACACTGGCGGGCCAGATCGTGATGGAAGGCTTCCTCAACATCCGGCTCCGACCCTGGCTCAGGCGATTGATCACGCGTGCGATCGCGATCATCCCGGCGGCGGTCGTTGCGGTGCTGTACGGGGAGAGCGGCACGGCCAAGCTGCTTGTACTGAGCCAGGTGGTTCTCAGCATGCAGCTATCGTTCGCGGTCTTCCCGCTGGTGCGGTTCACATCGGAAAAGGCAAAAATGGGAGAGTTTGCCAATCCAGTGTGGCTGAAGGCGCTGGCTTATACTGTTGCGCTGGTAATCGCGGCGCTCAACATTTGGCTGCTTGTTCAATTCTTCGGTAAGGCGGTGAGCTGATGTATCAGCGCATACTGGTGCCTGTCGAGAATTCGCCGTACGACCAGGTTGTTCTCGCGCACATTCGAAAGCTGGCGCGGACCTGCAACGACGCGTCGATCGTGCTCATTCATGTGGCGGATGGCTGGGCGGCGCGAAACATCAATCAGCTCAAGCTCCGCGAGTCGGAGGAGATGAAGGGCGACCGCGAGTACATCGAAGGCGTCGCCGATTCCCTGGAGAAGGAAGGCTTCCAGGCAGAAGCCATTCTCGCAGGCGGTGATCCAGCAAAGGAAATCGCCGCTTGCGCAGTCCGCGAGAAGTGCGATCTCATCGCGATGGCGACACACGGTCATCGCGGTCTGTCCGACGTTTTTCGCGGCAGCGTCGCCAGTGAGCTCCGGCATATCTCAATGCTGCCGGTGCTGATGGTGCGCGGAAATCCTGAACCAGGTTCGCTCCAACCCAGTCCAAACCCGCCGAGGCCAGTGTCGTGAGCGCCTCGCGCAGCGAGGGAAGCGAGATGCGGGAAACAGGAAGCGGGAAGCGGGAACCGTTGACAGCACCCGTCGAGGATTACCTCAAGGCGATTTACGCGCTTGGGAAGGGAAGCGGAGCAGCAGCGACAAATGAGATTGCCCAACGGCTTGACCTCGCACCGGCATCGGTGAGTGGTATGGTGCGTCGCCTCGCCGATCAGGGCTTACTCGCGTACGAGCGGTATCACGGGGTTAAGCTCACCGAAAGCGGACGACGCGCTGCGCTGAGAACACTTCGACGCCACCGAGTCATCGAAGCCTACCTCGCGCAGGCGCTGGGCTACGCCTGGGATCGAGTACACGATGAAGCCGAGCGACTGGAGCACGCTGCGTCAGACGAGTTAGTCGATAGAATGGCGGCCAACATCGGTGAGCCGGAAGTCGATCCACATGGCGCCCCTATCCCGACCCGCGACGGCGCCGTCGATGAAACCGAGTATCGGTCTCTCGCCGAGATGAGTGTCGGGGCATCCGGCTCGGTGGTGCGGGTCGCCGACGAAGATCCGGAAATGCTCAGGTACCTGGCGGAGCTGTCGATCGTGCCAGGCAAGCGAGTAACGGTGAAATCGCGCGCACCGTTCGATGGGCCAATCACTCTATCTGTAGGCCGTCACGAGCTTTCGATCGGACCAGCACTGGCCGCGCAAGTTCTGGTGGACCCTCTGGCAGACAGGGCGGGGAAGCGCGGCTAGCTTTCGAACGTGTTGATCGCGTTCATCGTCGCACTCCTGCTACTCCCACAAACGCCGCAGACTTCGTCCCGCACCATCGCGATCGACGAGTCACTTGCAGCGGCCGCCAAACTCAAGGTAGGCGATCGCGTTACGCTTCTCGCGCGTCCGGGAGGGGAAGACTTCGCAGTGATGACGGCGACGCCGAGCGGATATTCGCCGGGCGTGGCGCCGGCGGAGACAGTGACCGTCGGCGCTATCGTGCAACGGGGCGCCGATCCATCCGAGGTTGCGCGTGGCGATTTCCTGGTACGGATGCACCTCGATCAGCTGCAACAGATCTCCGGTTATGGTGATCGCGTGGATCGATTCGCGGTTGCCGCCAAACCGTCCGCTAACATCGGCAGGCTGCTGAGCGAGATCAATGATGTCGCGTTCGGGTTCCGCGCATATCGCTCGCGGGACATAGCAGTCGAGACATCACGGACCTTTCAGGTGGTCAGTCGTTTTCACCGCGCGATTGGACTGATCACCATCGTCGCCAGCTCAATTTTCCTGTTGTGCATCATGGTCCTCAAGGTCGAGGAGAGAAAGCGCGACATAGCCGCGCTACGATTAATGGGAATCTCTCGCTGGTCCATTGTGAAATCGATCATCATCGAGGCAGCAGTCGTTGCGATACTCGGCAGTGGACTCGGAGTCGCGCTGGGATGGGTTGTCTCGCTGGTGGTGAACTGGCACTACCAGGCGCTCTATCACACGCCGCTCGAGTTTTCAATCGTCACTCCGGAGGTCATCGGTGTATCGGTAGCCTTGTCGCTGGTGCTCGGCGCGCTCGCCGGCATCCTGGCATCGCTGCGACTGGTGCGGACACCACCGCTAGTTCTGCTGGGACGCTGAGTGAGACTGACCCTCGCTCTGGCCGCGCTGGTTCGTCACCGCGCGCGAACTCTGCTCGCGGTGATCGGTGTAGCAGTGGCGGCAGCGATGCTGCTGGACATGGTGATGCTGGCGACTGGGATGCGCGAGTCGTTCCGCCAGCTGCTGCTGTCGCGTGGTTTTGATATTCGGCTCGCCCCGAAGGGAACACTGCCTTTCGATACCGACGCGACTATTCCCAGCGTCGGTGCCATCACCACCGTTTTGCGCAGCAATCCCGACATCAGAGAAATCAGTCCGGTCCTTGGCTCGTCGATCCACATTCAGGCCGCCGGTCGCGACGTGAGCGGGTCAGTTCTCGGCATCAATCCGAGCGTTCAGGGTGATTACGAATTGCTCTCTGGGACAGATGTGACCGAGCCAGGTGTGATGGTCGCCAATGACTATTTGCTGGGCCTCGTGCACGCGCGCATCGGAGATACGCTGAGCGTCGCCACCGGCTACGATCCCCAGACACGCTCGTATTCGGGGCAACGAAAACTCAAAGTCACCGGACGCGTTCGGTTCATTTACGGCGCGGCGGAACAGGCGTCGGCCGCAGTGCGCCGCGAGACGCTGGACTCAATGGAAAGTGACGCCCGGCGCGACCGCGCATCCCTGTTCATGATTCGCGTGCGTCCGGGTGCGGATCCGGATCGCGTTCGGGATTGGATCGAGACTTACATTCCGACCGTCTCGGCGATCTCGATTGCGACAGCGATTGCGCAAGTCGATCAGAGATTGAGCTATTTCCGGCAACTGGCGGTGATACTCGGCGCGGTAAGTCTGTTTGTCGGGTTCCTGCTGGTTACCACGCTGGTGACGGTTTCGGTAAATGAGCGCACCGGCGAAATAGCGGTGATGCGAGCAATTGGAGTCTCGCGGGATCACATCGTTCAACAGATCGTGGCAGAGGGCGTGGCGATCAGTGTTGTCGGGGCGTTGCTCGGCCTCGGCCTCGGACTCGTGACGGCGCGGTACCTCAACGCGATTCTCTCCGCGTTTCCGGGACTACCGACGGCGATCGATTTCTTTCTCTTTCAGCCTCAGGCAGCGTGGTCTGCTCTGGGTCTGCTCACACTCAGCGGAATCGGTGCGGGGATTTATCCTGCCTGGCGAGCGGCGTCGCTTCCGATCTCCGAAACGCTCCGGCGCGAGGCTATAGCGTGAGCGAGCCAACCGACGCCGGCACCGTCCATCTCGATCGGGTCGTAGTCTCGCTGCGTGATGTGCATCGCGACTACATGCTCGGCGCGGAACGAGTGCACGCCCTGCAGGGTGTCACACTCGATGTTGAGCGGGGGGACTACGTCGCGATCGTCGGGCCGTCCGGCTGCGGCAAGTCGACGCTGCTGAATCTCATCGGGGCGATCGATCAACCGACATCTGGCTCGGTGGAGATCAGCGGGAAGCGAGTCGACACGTTGGGCGATTGGCAGGCGACGTCCTTCAGGCTGCGGAATATCGGATTTGTTTTTCAGCGTTTCTATCTGATGCCGACTCTCACTGCGCTCGAGAACGTCTCACTGCCGATGGCCGAGGCCAAGTTGCCACGCGAGGAACAGCGCGCGCGGGCGGCCGAACTGCTGTCGTACGTCGGATTGAGTAATCGGGGGCGGCATCGACCGTCGCAACTGTCGGGAGGAGAGCAACAACGGGTGGCGATTGCGAGGGCGCTGGCGAATCGGCCGGCACTCCTTCTTGCCGACGAACCGACCGGCGAGCTCGATGCGCACACTGGAGCCGACATCATCGCGTTGTTCAAGAGATTGAACGGCGACGGCGTGACTATCGTCGTGGTGACGCATGATGAGGAACTGGCCAATGCAGCACGGCGGAAGATCCACATGCGGGATGGCAGGGTTGTGGACGACGCAGGCGGTCACGCGTGATCGGACAGCTGGCGTTCCGGAACATCGCGTATCGCCCCTGGCGATCGGCGCTGATGTTTCTCGGCTTCGGCGTTGGCGTAGCGGTGATGATCGTACTGCTGTCCATCGGAGAGGCGATGCTTTCACAGGCGCGGAACGAGAAACTGGTTGGCGGCGGAGATGTCACGGTGCTCCCCGAGGGACTGGACATCGAAGTGATGAAGACGGGCGGCATCGGCGGACTGTTCTTCTCGATCGACCACGCGTCTTTCCTGTACAGGCAGGTATTGGCTTCGCCACGTTATAGAAAGGACATCGCCGCTGTCGCGCCCCAGATCGAGGGCAGGCTGCTTTACCTGCGCGGAAAGGATAGCGTCGAATATCCGGTGCACGCTTCGGGTGAGATCCCCTCGGCCTCACTGGCGGTCGGGGCCGACCCGGAGGTTGTATCCGGGAAATGGGTGGACGACGAGAGCGACCGCAGGTGGATCGCGCCAAGCCTGTTCGAGCTGCGGAACTCCATCGATCGCTTTCACATCCCCGCTGACAGCGTGGCGGACCGTGACACATGGGCGGAATGGCATTACTTCAACGTGTTGTCGCAGGGCGGAAGACGGTGGGCTTTCATTTCGTTCATAGTCGGCGGCGACGTGACTAGCTCTCGATGGGGTGGAAAGCTGGGCATCACTCTGCGCGACCAGAATGGAGAAACCCGTCGATTCGGAACTACGCTCGACCGATCCCAGGTGCGGTTCTCGACCAATGATGCCAATCTGACTTTCGGCGACAATCGGGTGACGGTGCTCGCAGACGGCGACTATCAGGTCCGCGCAAGCGCTCCGGCGGAACAGGGAAGCGGAAGCATCTCCGTTTCGCTCCGAGTCCATCCAGAACCGATGGCGTATTTCCCTGGAGTCTCGATGGCGTCGGGTGGCTTCCTATCCGGCTACACGGTTCCCGCACTGCGCGCGAGTGCGACCGGTATGCTTTGCGTCGATGGCGTGTGCGAGCGCCTCAACGATGTCCAGGCTTATCACGATCATAACTGGGGGGTGTGGCGCGGTGTCACTTGGGACTGGGGTGCGTCGCGCGCGGGCGACTACACATTCCTCTATGGTCGGGTCTATCCAGCTGACACCAGCGCGTCGATTCCGCCGGTACTGGTCTATCTCATCGACTCTCTCGGGTTCAAGGCAGTCTTCCGGCCGAAGCTCATTTCCTACGAGGATAAACGAACGGTTCGTGTCGGCTCGGCGGTGCTGCACGTGCCGTATCGCGCGAGTTTCCAGGACGCGCGGGGCAACGACACGCTAAGAGTGGACATCACCATCGAAGACGCGATTGCAACCGACACGCGCCCGAGGACGCCCGCTGGCGACAGTGAACGTGGCGATCCGCTCGGCAGCGAGAAAAAGCGGCCGTATTTTATCCAGATGAAAGGCATCGCGACTATTTCAGGTCGTCTCGACGGCAAGCCGCTTTCTGGCACCGGGACAGGCTTCTTCGAGACCTATCGTTGAGCGAGACGCAGTCGATACCGCATCTGCTGCTCGTTCTGGCGGCGCTGCTGGTCACGTCGAAGATGCTTGGCGCGCTCGCACAACGTGCTGGCCAGCCCGCGGTACTCGGCGAGTTGTTGGCCGGAGTGCTACTGGGCGCGTCCGTTTTCGGGCTGCTCGACCCAACGGATCCCGCAATCGCAGCGCTCTCGGAGCTCGGCGTGATCGTGTTGTTGTTCGAGATCGGTCTCAACACGGATCTGCGGTCGATGACGAAAGTGCTGGGGACGGCGAGCACCGTCGCTCTTGTCGGGGTGATTCTGCCGCTGGCATTCGGCTACGCTGCCGTCGTTGGTCTGCTTGGGCTCGACAAGATTCCGGCCCTGGTCTGTGCCGCTGCACTGACTGCGACCTCAGTCGGCATCTCGGCGCGCGTCCTCAGCGACATCGGTCAGCTCAAGTCGAGAGAAGGCCAGGTTGTGCTCGGCGCTGCAGTGCTGGACGACATCGCCGGGCTCGTAGTCCTCTCGGTTGTCACCGGTGTGGTGACCGGCGGGTCATGGAGCGTGGCCGGGATATTCCTCACGACGCTGATCTCGGTCGGGTTCGTGGCCGGCGCGGTGACGGTCGGACCACTGCTGGCTCGGCCGGTGTTCAGCTCGATCAAGGCGGTTCGCGCGCCGGGAACTCTGACAGTCGTTGCACTCGCTTTCGCGCTCGTCCTGTCATCTCTGGCGGCAACTATTGGGTCGGCGATGATACTCGGCGCTTTCGCGGCTGGAATGATCCTCAACACGACTGTCGAACGTCCGGAAATCGAACGCGCGACGACGGCGATAGGTCACTTCCTCGTTCCGATTTTCTTCGCCTCCGTTGGAGCTGCCGTCAAACTCTCCGCGTTCACCGAGCCGAGCACCCTCGCGGTGGCCGGCCTTCTCATTCTCGTCGGTGTGATCGGAAAATTCCTGGCCGCCTACGCGCCGTGGTGGTTCCGCGGCAACAAGCCACTCATCGGCGTGGCGATGATTCCGCGCGGTGAAGTGGGTTTGATATTCGCGCAGATGGGGCTGGCGACTAAATCGATTTCACCGTCGCTTTTCAGCGCGCTGACGCTGATGGTGCTGGCCACGACTTTCCTCGCGCCACCGGTACTGGCTCGAGTCGGTGCAAAGGGTGCGGGTCGCGGAGATGTGCGGGATGATATCGGAATAGACGACCTCGTCGCGGGCGACTGGCGACAGACTACTCCCCGTCCGCTGCCCGATCCGGGCACGTCGGAGTAGGCCGTGACCGGCGCGCGGGCATCGAATCGCTTGACATCCAAGGCTGGCGACTTCCGATTGAACGTCATGGCCGCGCAGATCCACATCGGCACTCAAGGCTGGAACTACGACGCCTGGGTCGGGCCGTTCTATCCCGCGGGGACGAGGCCATCGGATTTCCTGACGGTGTACGCGCGAGCTTTCGACACCGTGGAAATCGATTCGACATTCTACGCATCACCCGCGGCGACGACGATCCGAAGTTGGGCGGACCGCACTCCAAAAGGATTCGTGTTCGCGCTGAAGCTGCCGCAGGAGATTACCCACGAGCAGCGACTCCGCGATTCAACCGGAGCTTCCGAGACTTTCTTCCAGAGAGTTCGAGAGCTCGGCGATAAGCTGGGACCCGTACTTGTCCAGACCGGGCCGGACTTCCAGCCCGGAGAGCTGCCGGCGCTCGTAGAGTTTCTCGGACGCGTCCCGCGCGATTTGCGCGTCGCTATCGAGTTCCGGCACCGCGGCTGGATCAGCGAGGGAGTACTGGCGCTACTTCATGAACACAACATCGCGCTCACTCTGAGCGACGGACGGTGGATTCCACGGAAGCTGATGTTGAATCTCGCCACCCGGCCCACCGCCGACTTCGCCTACATAAGATGGATGGGCCCCAACCGCGATCTGGTCGATTACGGCCGGGTGCAGGTCGATCGATCCTACGAGATTGATGCGTGGTCCGACGCTATTGCCGAATTATCGGAGAAGGTGTCGCGGATCTACGGATACGTGGCGAACACGTTTTCCGGTCACAGCCCCGCCACTGCGCGCGAGTTCCAGTATAAGCTTGGCCAGACGCCGGTCGATCCAGACCTGCTCGGCGAGCAGATGTCACTCTTCTAAAGAATGTTCCTCGGTCATTACGGACTCGCATTCGCCGCCAAGCGTGTTGCGCCCCGCACTTCGCTCGGCGCGCTCAGCTTCGCCGCGCAATTTCTCGACGAGCTATGGCCCATCCTCCTGCTCCTCGGCGTCGAACAAGTGCGCATTGTACCCGGGTACATGATCAACAACCCGCTCGAGTTCACCAACTATCCGTACTCGCATAGCCTGTTGATGTCGATCGTATGGGCGCTTCTGATCGGTGGCGTCTATTATCTGCTGCGCCGAGACCGCCGAGGGGCGTGGGTTCTAGGATTGCTGGTCGTGAGCCACTGGTTCCTCGACGTGCCGATGCATGCGCGAGATCTCCCTCTCTGGCCAGGCGCTTCGAGTCCCAAAGTTGGCTGGGGGTGGTGGAATATCACCGTCCTCACGTACGCGGCAGAACTCACGATTTATCTGGGCGGTTTGTCAGTCTACTACCGGGCGACGCGTGCGCGAGATCGCATCGGGAGCTGGGGATTGTGGCTCTATGTCATCGTATTGATGGCCATCTTCCTTTCGAGCAATGGAGCACCTTCGAGCGTACCAGTGCTTGCCTGGTCGGCGCTCGGACTCTGGCTGTTCGTCCCTTGGGCGTGGTGGGTGGACAAGCACCGCGAATTCCAGCCATTCGTCGGTAACACGGGCGCGTTGCAGCGACCACCACTCTGACCGGCCCGCGACGCGATATTTCGCCTGTGACCCTCCGAAAAATCATTCTTAGCGTTCTGGCGATTTCTTTCGCCATTCTCTGCGTGTCGCTCGGCGTCTGGCAGCTGCGCCGCCTTTCCGCTCGCAAAAAGGAAAACGCTTTCCTGGCGCAGAGACGGTTCGCCCCCGAAGTACCGCTGGACTCTCTGCCAAAGGACACGAGTGCTTCGCACTTCCGCCGGGTTCGCGTCAGCGGGAGCTACGATTACAACCACGAGATCATTTTCACTCTTCGCGGCAGAAACGGATCTCCT
>JBJMOT010000039.1:0-13673 GCA_045803585.1 Gemmatimonadaceae bacterium | reverse complement strand
CCTCAAATCCATTTCTCCGTGCGTTGCCGATCGTGCCCACGGGTCGATCGAACTTGTTGGCGAGCTCGGCTGTCGCTTTGCCGAGAGCCGCAACTTCCGGCGCGATGGACCCGATGCCGGTTGCAATGTCCACGACTTCCGGCTTCGGACGAGTATAGATGGTGTCACCATCGCGCAGCGACGGAGCGGCGGTGGTACCGGGAGAGATGTAAACTACCGGGACGCCGATAAGATTCGCGCCCGGCCGGATCTGCGCGTATGAGTCGCGGCGCACGTTCGGCAGCGCGTCTTTGAGGACTTCGGTGACGATGAGAAGCCGCTCCAGCGTGTCGACGCTCGCTGGCCTGAACTTGATGTCCTTCACCAGCCCTTCTTTCTCACCGGAGAGCCACACTTCGGTTCCTGCCAGCACCCCGCTCGCATCATCCGTCACTACGTATAGGGTCACTTTCTTGCCATGGAGTGCGCCGACGCGCGCAAATAACAAAATCAACACCGTCACCAGGCCAATTACGGCCGCCGCGACTATTCCCACGGTGAGATTTCGCCAGTGCAGTCTGTGAGGCACGCAGCGAATATAAACGCGAGGTATTCCGAGCGCTTATTTTATGGTGCATACATGACCGTCAAACACGCCGCCTCATGGTGATCGGGGTTCCGCGAGAGATAGCGCCCGGTGAAAAGCGCGTCGCGCTCGTTCCCGAAGTCGTCCCCCAGCTTGTGCGCGCCGGACATCGGGTGATAATCGAGCGAGATGCCGGACTTCGCGCGGGATTCACCGACGATGCCTATGTCACCGCCGGATCCGAGATCGTCGACTCCGCCCAGGAGGTCTACTCCGCGTCGCAGATGCTCCTGAAGGTTCAACGTCCCGGCCGTGAAGAGAGCAGCGGTGAAGCCGAGCTCGACATGCTGAACGAAGGTACCGTGCTCATCGGACTTCTTCAGCCGGGCGGAGACCCGGCGCTGTTCCAGCAACTTGCGGAGCGCAGCATCATCGCCTGCAGTATGGAGCTGGTACCACGCACGACGCGCGCGCAGATGATGGACGCGCTCTCGTCACAGAGCACAGTCGCCGGCTACAAGGCGGTGCTGCTCGCGGCCAACTCGCTCCAGAAATTCTTTCCAATGCTGATGACGGCTGCCGGAACGGTTCGCCCCGCGCGCGTGCTCGTTATCGGCGCCGGTGTCGCCGGACTGCAGGCGATCGCTACCGCGCGCCGCATCGGTGCAGTCGTCGAAGCGTTCGACACCCGCCCTGTCGTCAAGGAGCAGGTGAAGAGCCTCGGCGCCACCTTCGTCGAGCTCGACGTACAAACAGAGGATGCCCAGGATTCCGGAGGCTACGCCAAGGAATTGAGCGAGCGCCATATTCGACGCGAGAAAGAGCTGATCCACAACCGAGCGATCCAGGCAGATGTAATCATCACCACCGCTCTGATTCCCGGCAAACCCGCGCCGATGCTGGTTAGCGCCGAGACCGTGCGTGAGATGCGGCCAGGCTCCGTGATAGTGGACCTCGCCGGTGAACAGGGCGGCAATTGCGAGCTGACAGTTCCCGGCGACACGATAGTGCGGCACGACGTAACCATTATCGGTCCGCTCCACATCTCCAGCGAGCTGGCGTACCACGCCAGCCAGATGTACTCGAAAAACATCGCGGCACTCGTCGCGCTCCTCGCGCCAAAAGGCGAGCTCAATCTGAATTTTGCGGACGACATCATCGACGCGGTTTGCATCGTCGCCAACGGTGAGGTAAGGCACAATCCAACCCGTCTGAGGCTTGGAATGTCGCCGCTTCCCACCCAGACAACGGGAGCCGCAAAGTGAGCCAGGAGCTGGTGCTCGGCATCTACGTGTTCATCATGGCGATCTTCGTTGGCTTCGAAGTGATCAGCCGTGTCCCTTCGGTCCTGCACACGCCCCTCATGTCCGGAACCAACGCCATTCACGGCATCGTCGTGCTGGGCGCGTTTCTCGTTGCGGGCTCGGCGGACTCGCCGCTACTCCATGCTCTCGGCTTTATCGCAGTTGTATTCGGAGCCGCCAATGTCTTCGGCGGCTTCGTCGTGACGGACCGGATGCTCGAGATGTTCAGAAAGAGAGAGGCGCCGCCGAGCGAAAAAAGGGATGCTTGATCTGCGGGCGTCAGCCATCGCGGTCAGCTATATCGTGGCCGCGATCCTGTTCATCTTCGGCCTCAAGCAACTGAGCTCGCCGGCGACGGCACGCGCAGGCAATCGGCTGGCAGCGATCGGCATGGCATTGGCTCTCGCCGCGACGCTGCTCGATCGCCAGATCGTTTCGTTCTGGACGATTGCCATCGGGACCGTGATCGGGGCCGCGGTCGGAATTTATTTCGGCAGGACTGTGCAGATGACGGCAATGCCGCAAATGGTGGCGCTGTTCAACGGGATGGGCGGTGCGACCGCCGCGCTGGTCTCAGTGGCGGAGTTTCTCAGATTGACCCGCATTGCCGAGCCGATCGGCGTCGGCGAAGCGACTTCGATCGTTCTTGGAACGGCGATCGGAGCGATCTCCTTCACCGGAAGCATCATCGCCTTCGGCAAGCTGCAGGAGATCCTGCCAGGGAAACCGCTTCAGTTCCCACTTCAGCGTCTCGTCAACGGGCTGATACTCCTGAGCGTCATCGCGCTCGGCGCAATGGTAGTGGCGAGCGGTGGGACGTCCGCGCTCTGGCTCCTGTTCGCAGCCGCGCTGTTGCTGGGTGCGATGTTCGTGCTGCCGATAGGTGGCGGCGATATGCCGGTGGTCATCTCGATTCTGAATTCGCTCACCGGGCTCGCGGCGGCGCTCACCGGTTTCGTGCTTCACAACCAGATGCTCGTTGTCGCCGGTGTCCTTGTCGGCGCATCGGGCACACTGCTAACGCTGCTCATGAGCACGGCGATGAATCGCTCGGTTGGGAATGTCCTGTTCGGAGCCTTTGGCGCCACCGGAAGCGGCGCCGCTGCGAGCGCTTCGGCGGTGGGTCACACGGTTCGCCAGACAACCCCAGAGGATACGGCGATCGCGCTCGCCTACGCCCGGAGTGTTGTCATCGTTCCGGGATACGGGTTGGCCGTAGCCGAAGCACAGCACACTGTCCGCGAGCTGGCGACCGACTTGGAAAGCCGCGGTGTCAACGTGAAGTACGCGATTCACCCTGTCGCCGGCCGCATGCCCGGCCACATGAACGTTCTCCTCGCGGAAGCGAATGTCCCGTACGACCAGCTGCTGGAGATGGACCAGGTCAACGGACAATTCCCACAGACCGACGTCGTGCTGGTGGTTGGAGCGAACGACGTCGTCAACCCGGCAGCGCGCGACGATCCTTCGAGTCCCATTTACGGCATGCCCATTCTCGATGTCGATCGCGCCCGCAACATCATCGTCCTCAAGCGCAGCATGGGCCACGGCTTCGCCGGCATCGACAACGCGCTGTTCTACCACGAAAAAACGCGCATGCTCTTCGGCGACGCGCGTCAGTCGCTGACCCAGGTCGGCCAGGCGCTCAAAACCGCGTAGCTGGTTTCGCGAGAAGAGTCCCGTCCCGCAGGTTCTTGTGATGCTGGTGTGGGATGCCCGCCCGCCTGACCCGCGCCACAATCCAAAGACAGAAATGCGCGCGGCGGGACTCGAACCCACGACCTTCGGCTCCGGAGGCCGACGCTCTATCCAACTGAGCTACGCGCGCAAAATAAGTGACTTCCCAGAGGGATTAACTTCCTCTGATGACTCCAGCAAAACGAAAGATAACGATACTCCCCGGGGATGGGATTGGGCCGGAAGTTATCGATGCCGCTCTCGCAATCATAAATGCCACCGGCGCCGCCGTCGAGTTCGAAAAGTGTGAAGCGGGCGCCCGCGGATTTCAGAAAGGAATTCCCACCGGCATTCCCAGGGAAACGATTCAGTCGATCGAGCGAAATCGCGTCGTGCTCAAGGGTCCGCTCGAGACGCCCATCGGCTACGGAAGTCGCAGCGCCAACGTCACGCTGCGCACGCTCTTCGAAACCTACGGCAACATCCGCCCGGTTCGTGAGCTGCCCGGAGTGCAGACCGCGTTTACCGGGCGGCAGCTCGACATCGTCATCGTCCGGGAGAACATAGAAGACCTCTACGCCGGCATCGAATACATGCAGACGCCAGGCGTCGCCGAGAGTCTCAAGCTGATCTCACGCGAAGGTTGCGAGAAAATCGTAAAGCTGGCGTTCGCATTCGCGATCGCTGAAGGGCGAAAGGCAGTTCACTGCGCCACCAAATCGAACATTCTCAAGCTCACTGAGGGGTTGCTGCAGCACACGTTCGAGGAGATCGCGCCGGAATACCCATCGATCACATCGAAGCACATCCTGATCGACAACTGCGCCCACCAGCTGGCGATGCGTCCGGAGCAGTTCGACGTCATCGTCACCACGAACATGAACGGTGACATCCTCAGCGATCTCACTTCAGGGCTGACGGGCGGCCTCGGCTTCGCGCCATCGGCGAATATCGGCAACGACGTCGCGATCTTCGAGGCAGTGCACGGCTCCGCGCCGGACATCGCCGGGAAGAACAAGGCAAATCCAACCGCGCTAATCCTCAGCGGGGCGATGATGCTGCGGCACATTGGCGAGGGCAACGCCGCGAACGATGTGGAGCAGGCAGTGCTTGTCACGCTCGAGAGCGGAATCCGCACCAGCGACATGATGGGCGCCGACAAACCGGCATCGACTACCGAGTTCACCCACGCTGTCATCTCGAACCTTGGCAAAGTTTCGAAGCTGAGTCCGCCCAAGAAATACACGAAGGTCGAGCTCCCACCGGCGCAGCTCGGAGTGAACGTCGTCCCCGCGAATAGTCGGCGCCTGACCGGCATCGACATCTACATCGAGTCCGATCTCGAGCCCAAAGCGCTGGCGTCGGAGCTGGAGAAACTGACGACGACGTCGCCCGTCAGTCTGCAGATGATCAGCAACCGCGGCGCAATGGTTTTTCCCGCGAGTGATCGCCGCGTCTCGCTGGTTGACCACTACCGCTGTCGGTTCGTTCTGCGCGACACCGCCGGGAAGCTGGGGGACGCCGAGATTTTGTCCCTCCTCGGCTCCGTCGGCAACAAGTACAAATGGATGCACGTCGAGAAGCTCCAGGAATTCGACGGCGAGCAAGCCTATTCCAAATCCCAGGTCTAGCCGAAGGATTGTCGCCTGCTAAATAGGGAGACGTCCCGACGTAGTGAACTCGCTGCTAACATCTAGACTCTCACTGCTGGCACCCTTTCCCCAGTTGCCTTAACCCGTTCACCGGCTTCGATGAGGTAGTGAAGATGCCCGCTCTCGATCGTCGCGCGTTCATGAGTTATTTCGCCGGAGTCGGCCTCGGCTCGACGCTGTTCCCCGGCGTCCTCTGGGCCAAGCTCGCCGCCGGTGCTGAAATCACCGTCGATACCATCGCCAGCGCAGAGGACGTTGCCGGCGTTCATTTCGATCAAGCCGAGCGTGAGCTAATGCTCGATGGGCTTAAGCAGCAGGAACAACGCATCGAGGCGCTGCATAAAATCCCGCTCGCAAACTCGGTGAGCCCCGCCATTGTCTTCGATCCACTTCCTCCCGGGAAAAAGATCGAGCCTGCCCCTCGACGGCCAATGGTGCGCGCGACGGTGGCGCTGCGCGGACGGCCAGCCGACCTCGAGGACCTGGCTTTCCTGCCGGTGGCAGAGCTGTCGGAGCTGGTGCGCCGTCAGCGCGTCACATCGCTGGAGTTGACGCAGATGTACCTCGGCAGGTTGAAGAAGTACGACCCCGTTCTGCGCTGCGTGATCTCGCTCACTGAAGATCGCGCGCTGAAGCAGGCGCGCGCGGCCGATGCGGAGATAGCCAGCGGCCGCTACCGCGGACCGCTTCACGGAATTCCGTGGGGAGCGAAGGATCTCCTCGCTGTGCGCGGCTACAAGACGACGTGGGGAGCGGGCCCGTACAGGAACCAGGTCATCGATACCGACGCGACTGTTGTGCAGCGGCTCGACGCTGCCGGCGCGGTTCTCGTCGCCAAGCTCACGTTGGGGGAGCTCGCTCAGGGCGACATCTGGTTCGACGCGACTACGAAGAATCCGTGGAAAGTAGATCAGGGCTCTAGCGGGTCCTCTGCAGGGCCCGCATCAGCGACGGCCGGCGGACTGGTCGGCTTTTCGATCGGCAGTGAGACTCTTGGTTCTATCTCTTCGCCTTCGACGCGTTGTGGAACGACCGGATTGCGTCCAACATTTGGACGCGTGCCTCGGACAGGCGCGATGGCGCTGTCGTGGACGATGGACAAGCTCGGTCCCCTTTGTCGCAGCGTCGAAGATTGCGCGATGGTCCTCGATGCGATCTACGGACCCGATGGCCGAGACAACACTGTCATCGACGCGCCGTATCGTTGGGACGCGAAGCTTTCTCCGAAAACACTGCGCATAGGCTACGTCAAGTCCGCCTTCGACACAGCGATGAACGACCCGGCGGATCCGAAGCGCACGCTCCACGCAACCAAGAAGTTCGACGATGCTGCGTTGGACGTTTTCCGCCGGTTGGGCATCAACCTCGTCGCGGTCGATCTGCCGGACGTGGCTTACGACCCGATGCGCATTATTCTGAACGCCGAGGCGGCCGCCGCTTTCGACGAGCTGACGCGATCGGACCGCGACAAGGAGCTGGTACAACAGGGCAAGTTCGACTGGCCCAACTCGTTTCGCACGTCGCGGTTCATTCCAGCCGTCGATTATGTCAACGCGAATCGACTGCGATCGATCGCCATCCAGAAGTGGGACGAGCTTATGCGGACGGTCGATGTGATAGTGACACCGACCGGGGCTGCGAATCTGAACCAGCTCGTCGCAACCAATCTCACCGGCCATCCCGCTGTCATTCTGCCAAACGGATTCCGCGAAGACGGCACCCCTGTCTCGCTAACGTTTCTTGGCGGTCTCTTCGAGGAAGGAAAGCTGCTGGCGGTCGCGCGGGCCTATCAGGAAGCGACTGGCTTCCATCTCAAGCATCCGGTGATTCCGCTTACGCCGCCAGCACCGCCGACGCCCGCGTCCTAGCGGGCGTCGCTGTCAATCACGGGGAAAACGAAAACTCCAGCTTGAAGTAAGCTGCGTTCTCACGTTCGGCGAATCGCGAGCCGTCCACCGTTTTGTAGCCGGCTGCTGCGGTCGTTCTCAAGCCGGGCGTCCAGACGTATTCGAGTGTGGGTCCGGCCTGCCAGGTGCTGCTCGTCGCTCCATCCCGACCGCCTCCCTGACCAACGAGTTCGGCGCCGATTCGTGCCGGATGCGATCTCGAGGCTCCGAAAGGAACCGACGCACGGCCGCGAGCCCAGACGTAATGGCTGTCGAAGTTGTAGTTCGCCAGAAGTTGCGAGTGCATGGAGCGCATAGCGCGGCCGACGTGGTAGGCGCCGAGGCTCGCTGTCGCGCCACTGGTGCCGCCGCCTTCTGCGCCCGGTGCGCCAGGATCTTCGTTACTCACGAAAGCGTAGCCGCCACCGATCGAAAGCCCATTGCTCCGCGATGCGTACGCCATTCCAAGCGTCGGCATGAATGCGGATAGCGTCCGGTCCGAGCCAGTGATCTGCGGGAGCACCTGATAATGAAGCGCATATCCGTTGGCATTGAAATACGGAGACCAGCCGAGTCCGCCGACACCGACATAAACGCCAGGGAGATAGAACTGGCTGTTCCTGGTGTCCAGCTCCGCGGATCCGTAGAACGATGGGTGGAGATTCGTCAGCTGCGCGTTCGCTGACTGCGCCGCGCCGATCAACCCTGCGATCGCTGTCGCCGCGACAATCTTACTTGGAAGTTTTTGGAGTTTCATGATCGTCTCGATTGTTAATGCTCAGGTATAGGGACGATTGTGGAAGCATTCCGGCTACCTCAGCCGTACGTCCGATGGCAGACAGTTCTTGGCCGCTGCGTCCGATCGAAGTACCGGGTCAACAATCCTGCTAGGTTTGGCGCGGCAAGCCGATCGACCGCAATTCATGGGAGCGCCAATGGCCTCGAAGGACAAAGTCAGTTTCTTCCGCTGGGATTCGATGAAGAAGGAGCGCGTCTCCGACATGCTCGAGCGACGCCTGATTACCGGCGATCGGATGATGCTCGCCCATGTCTATCTCAAAAAAGGCTGCATTGTCCCCAAGCACTCGCACGAGAACGAGCAACTGACTTACATCCTCGAAGGCGCTCTGAAGTTCTGGATTGGCGAAGACGGCGCTGAGGAGATAACCGTCCATGCGGGTGAAGTCCTTCTCATTCCGTCGAACATTCCGCACAAGGCAGAAGCACTCGAAGAGACGCTCGACGTCGATGTCTTCAGCCCGCCGAGGCAGGACTGGCTCGAGAAGAAAGACGATTACCTGAGGCGCTGAGAATGGATCTCGGCCTTCGCGGCAAAATCGCCCTCGTCTCGGCCAGCAGCAAAGGTCTTGGCCGCGCCATCGCCGAGGAACTCGCCGCGGAGGGCGCAAATCTCGTCTTGTGCTCCCGGGGAGAAGACGCGCTGCGTCAGACCGCCGTTTCGATCAGAAAAAGTGCCGGCGTTACGGTTGTGGATGTGCCCGCCGATGTGTCCGATGGGGCCGGCATCGAGCGCGTGACTAAGACCGCGCTGGACAAGTTCGGCAAGGTGGATATTCTGGTAACCAACTCGGGTGGGCCGCCGAGTGGATCGTTTGAGAGCTTCACCCCTGAGAACTGGGAAAAGGCGACGCGTCTTCTGCTGATGAGTGCGGTCGGTCTCTCTCGCGCGGTGCTCCCGGGAATGAAAGAGAGAGGCTGGGGGCGAATTCTCAACGTGACTTCAATCGCCGTGAAGCAACCGATCGAAGGCCTGATGCTCTCGAACAGCCTGCGCGCAGCGGTCACTGGGTTCGCGCGTACCCTCGCTAACGAGGTCGCTCGGTTCAACGTGACTGTCAACAACATCCTGCCAGGCTACACTCGCACCGACCGGGTCGAGGATCTCGCCCGCGCGACAAGCGAAAAGACGGGAACGTCCACCGCCGAGGCTTTCGCCAAATGGGAGCGTGAAATCCCAATGGGACGGCTGGGCGACCCGCGCGAGTTTGCGGCGCTGGCGGCTTTCCTCGCGTCAGAGCGCGCCAGCTACATCACCGGCAGCTCGATTGCCGTGGACGGTGGCTGGGTCCGCGCGCTTCTGTAATAGCTCCGGTAAACGCTGAACGGACTCGCGGCATCGTCTGGTAGAGCACTTTACGGAGATGTTGCGTGTCGGCGAACACATGTGCGGTGGCCAGCGGACCCTATATTAGCCAGGCGATGAGCCGCGATCGTTTTCGGAGAAGAAAGCTTAAGCAACAGGAACGCGAAACGGCGGTCACCTACCGGGATCGCGCGTCTTTCGCGATGGATGCCCAGCTCGCGTCACTGGCGTCGTCCGGCGATGATGCTGCATTCACAACGCTCGTCACCCGCTTTCAGCCGGCAGTGTTTCGGTGGGCGCTGATCTTTGCCCGCGATCCCGACGAAGCCGAGGACATCACCCAGGAGGTGTTCGTCCGCGCGTACCGCCAGCTCGGCGACTACCGGTCGGATGGACCTCTGGACGCCTGGCTGTACCGCATCACGCGCCGCGCGGCTCTCGAGCTCACTCGAAAGGGGAGGCGTCGCGCGCGTCTCGTACTCTCACCCGCCGCGAGTCCTTCACGGGATGTGTACACGACAGATCCCGGCGGCCGCGTGGATCGCGAACGCGCAGCGACTCTCATCCGCGAGCTGTTCGCGGGATTACCGAGCCGGCAGCGGGAGATCTTCGATCTCGTAGACCTGCAAGGGCTCTCGCCGACGGAAGCCGCCGAGCGAACCGGGATGAAGCCGGTATCTGTAAGAGCAAATCTCTTCAAGGCCCGAAAGGCGATTCGGGAAAGTCTGCTCGCGTCGCACCCGGCGTACGGGGAGCTGCCACGATGAGATGCCAGGAAGCTCTCTCCGAATTGGCGACGGCGTCGCTCCGAGACATGCAGCCTGACTCGGAAGTAATGCAGCATTGCTCGGGCTGCCCCGACTGTGGTCCTCTGGCGACCCAGCTCCGCGACCGCGAGTATCGGGCCGCGTCGCTGTTGAACAGCCTGCCACCTATGAGCAACCCGATCAGCGTTGCGGAGCGGGCGGGTTCGCTTGCCCGTCGGCGTCGCATTGGAAAAGTGGCGGTATTCGTCAGTGGCGCGGCGCTCGTGCTGACTATCTGGACTGCGGTGTTCCTTACAGGATTCGGCCGACAGGTAATGGGCATCGACCATTCGGGTGCGCCTCGACTGAGAACCGAGACCATCGCGTTGAAATGTCTCTCGCCGGAACAGGCCGCCGATATCATCAATCCCTATGTGAGGTCGCACGGCAGCACTTACTACATCGGCAGCTCCGGAGTGGCCGCTATTACAGTCCGGGGGACGGCGGACGAGCTCGCCAAATCGCACGCGCTTATCCGGCAGTTCGAGTCCGATCCTCAGGCGTCTTGTCATGCTTCGTTTGCAGACAAGCTGCGCGAACTTCAGAACGTCATGGGCGCTGCAGCTGCCGCTGAAAAGGCCGCCGAGGCGGCAGGGAAGGCCACGGAGCGACCCGAGGTTCCCGAAAGACGGGAACCGATCGAGAGACCCGAACCTCGCGAGCGGCCGGAGCCATCTCCACCCTCGAATAGAAGGTAGCGGCGCCAAACGCCTTAGCCATTCCGTCGTGTAGTATCAACCTTTATAGCGAAACTGCTGTCTAAATCGGCGATGGCGACAGGGTCGCCCGCCACCCAAACCCATTCGTAGTCATGACTCTGGTTCGTTTCTCTCCGCGCGCAGCGGCGCTGACGCTGCTCGTCGCGTCAACGCGCACGACGGCCCAAAGCCCAAGCAATCCCGCGCCGCCCACTGGCGCGCCCGTTATCGGTGCTACCACGAATGGGATTGTGCTCGCCTCCCGGTCTATGCGGGCCGCCCGAGCCACGGCTGGAATCACCATTGACGGCAAGCTGAACGAAGCAGCATGGGCCGCGGCCCCGGTATCGTCCGATTTCACGCAGAGCTACCCGAAGGTCGGCGCCAAACCCACGGACCCGACGGAAGTCCGCGTGCTATACGACGACGACGCGCTGTACGTCGGCGTTCGGATGTTCGATTCGCATCCCGATTCGATCGCCGCGCAGCTGGCGCGCCGCGACGCGTCCGGCATCTACTCCGATTGGCTCCACGTGATGGTGGATTCCTATCGCGACCGCCGTACTTCTTTCCGCTTCTCGGTGAACCCCCGGGGTGTCCAGAAAGACGTTCTGGAGTTTGATGATCGCAACGGAGAGGACGTCAACTGGGATGCTGTCTGGCAGGTCGCTACCAGCATCGATTCTGCCGGCTGGACGGCGGAGTACAGAATCCCCTTTTCCCAGCTGCGCTTTGGCGGTGCCCAGAAAGGGGTAGAACGCGTCTGGGGTTTTCAGGTGATGCGAGACATCGCGCGGCGTAACGAGCGCGACAGCTGGTCACCATGGAAGACCACCGACCCGGGCTTCGTCTCCTTCGAAGGCGATCTTGCTGGTATCCTCGATGTGCCGACACCTCAGCGCCTCGAGGTGCTTCCATACCTGAGCACCAAGCTCACGCGCGCCCCGGGTAATCCGTCGAATCCGTTTTACAAGGCGAATGATGCAAGTCCCTCGGCCGGCGCGGATCTCAAATACGGCTTGCCGGGCGGATTGACACTTACGGCCACAGTGAACCCTGACTTCGGTCAGGTCGAAGTCGATCCTGCAGTGGTCAACCTCTCGGCATACGAGACGTTCTTCCCCGAGAAGCGCCCGTTCTTCGTCGAGGGCGCGAACATTTTCAACATCGGCTCCATCAATGGCGGACCTGGCTACGGTAACCAGCAGATCTTTTACTCCCGGCGCATCGGTCGTTCGCCGCAGCGTTTTGCCAATGCCGCGTTCGTCGATGCTCCCGACGCCACCACTATTCTGGGCGCAGGTAAAGTGACCGGAAAAGTCGGAGGCTGGACAGTCGGGTTGCTCAACGCCCTGACCGCCGAAGAGAATGCCCGCGTGGCTGACGGAACAGGGATCGAGTCGACGACGCCAGTCGAGCCGCTCACCAACTACTTCGCGGGACGCATCCGGCGAGACCTCCGTGGTGGCAATACGCTCATCGGAATCGGAGGAACGGCGGTCAACCGTGATCTAAGCGAGGACGTCTTCAAGAATCTGCTTCGCTCGAGCGCGGATGTTGGCAGCCTCGATTTCGAGAACCGCTTCGCCGACCGTAAATGGTCGCTTACGGGCGCCTTCGCACGTTCGACCATCGCGGGATCGCAGGCGGTAATGCGCAGTGCGCAGCGGTCCAGTGCCAGATACTACCAGCGGCCCGATGCCGATTACCTCAGTGTCGACACCGCCGCGAACTCGCTCGATGGCTACTCAGCGAAATTGGGTTTGAACAAGTTCGGCACATGGCAAATGGGCGCAACAGCCAAGGCAATTAGCCCCGGCTACGAGGTGAACGACCTCGGCTTCATGGGACGCGTCGATTACAAGAACCTCGGTGTGAGCGGAGCCTATAACAACACCGAAGGCGGCAAACTTCTCCGCGGCTATCAGCTGTACCTCGGGACGAATCACGCGTGGAATTACGGTGGCGACAAAATCTGGACGGGCATCAACAATCAGGTCACTCTCAACTTCAACAGTCTTTATAACCTCTATGCAGGCGCCGAATACGATCCCAGCGCCATCGATGACAGGCTCACCCGTGGCGGTCCACTCGGCCGGCAGCCAACCCAGTGGGGCATGTGGACGGAGATCGATTCCGATCAGCGGCGGTTTCTGTCGTATAGCCTCTTCGGCCAGTACTACGGCGATGAGAAGCACGGGTACGACAAGAATGTGAGTGTAGGCATGACGATCCGGCCGAGCTCTTCGGTCCTGGTTACAGTGACTCCAGCCGTGGATCTGCTGCACAACACGATTCAGTTCGTGGACCACTCCATTGATCCGTTAGCCACGCCCACTTACGGAAGCCGGTACGTCTTTGCGGATCTTTTCCAGACGACGGTCTCCGCAACTACCAGAGTCGATTGGACTCTGAGCCCACTGCTGTCGTTCCAGCTGTACGCCCAACCCTTTGCTTCCGCTGGCAGATACAAGGGATTCAAAGAGCTCGCGAAGCCGGGCACGCAGGATTACGTCGTTTACGGTCGTGACAACGCCAGCACCATCGCGCCTGTCATCGACGCGACCAGCGGTAACACCCAGTCTTACAACATCGATCCGGATGGCGGTGGAGTGGCGCCGTCGTTCTCTATCGAGAACCCTGACTTTCGCACACACTCGCTCCGTGGCAATGCGGTGGTCAGGTGGGAATACCGGCCGGGCTCCGCTCTCTACTTCGTTTGGCAGCAGGAGCGCAGTGATTACCTGCCATACGAGGGCGAGTTCCGCACCCACCGCGAGACCGCCGCAATTTTTGGCCGGCCCAGCAACGTGTTTCTGGTGAAGGCCACTTACTGGTTCGCGCGCTAGAGTAGCCTCTTTTCGATTACCAGGGAAAGCCCTCGGTCACGCCGATTATTACGACTTCGTCATTTTCAAGTCACGACGTTGTTGGGCGCGCGACTCAAGTGATTTCACCCGAGGGTTTTACCTGTGAAATGG
>JBJMOT010000038.1:0-22363 GCA_045803585.1 Gemmatimonadaceae bacterium | reverse complement strand
GTCTCTCGTGTGTATCAACCCGGCTACGTCTTCAAGGCACAGCTGCTGCGGCCAGCACGTGTAGTCGTGAAGCAGTGGAACGGCTGAACGAAACGGCCGGTCGACCTTAGATGCCCCCCACGAAGGATTTCTACTCCGTACTCGGCGTAGGCTCCAGCGCTTCCCAGGACGAGATCAAGAAGGCGTATCGCAAGCTCGCGAAAAAGTATCATCCCGATGCGAACGCCAGCGATCCAAAGGCCGCTGAACGCTTCAAGGAAATTTCCGAGGCAAACAACGTCCTTGGCGATCCTGAGAAGCGAAAGCAGTACGACGAGATGCGCAGGCTCGGCGCATTTGACGGAGGCTTCGGTGGTTTTGGCGGCGGTAGATCGAGCCGTCCTGGCGCGCCGCGCGGCGGTGCGTCCCAGAACATCAACTTCCAGGATTTCGACATCGGCGGCCTCGGAGGCCTCGGTGATCTTTTCAGCTCGATGTTTGGCGGTGGTGAGAGCCGGCACAGCGCGCGCCAGAACGGGCCTGAAAAAGGCCAGAGCGTCGAAGCCAACCTGGATATTCCCTTTCGCACCGCGGCGCGCGGCGGCAAGGTACCGATAGATCTCGAGGTCAGCGAGGAGTGTCCGACGTGTCACGGGACCGGAGCGGCTCCGGGCGCCTCGCTCAGGATCTGTCCCGAATGCAGCGGACGCGGCGTGATCTCATTCGGGCAGGGTGGATTCGCGGTGAATCGACCGTGTCCTGTGTGTCTGGGTCGCGGGCAGGTACCCACTGAACCCTGTCCGACCTGTCACGGCAACGGCGAGATAAGAGCACGTAGAAAGGTGTTGATCAACGTGCCGCCGGGGGTCGACACCGGTTCAAAGATCAGACTGAAGGGACAGGGCGGGAAAGGCACTCGCAACGGCCCACCCGGTGATCTCGTGATCACCTTCAACGTACTGCCCGACAAGTTTTACCGGCGCGACGGGTTGGACGTCATCGCAACGGTGCCCCTCAACATCGCCCAGGCGACGCTTGGCACGAAGATCAGCGTGCGCACGCTCGACGGAAAAAAAGTCGCCATTAAGATTCCTTCGGGCACGCCCTCCGGGAAAAGGCTCAGGGTGCGAGGGCAGGGAATTCAGAAGGGCGACAAGACGGGCGATCTCATCGTCGAAGTGCAGATCCAGGTTCCGGAGAAGTTGTCCGAGGAACAGGAGAAGATGATGAAGGAATTCGCCGAGTCGGGTGGGATGAAATACTAGGCCAGCCGCAGCGGATTCTCGGGCTTGCACCCACCGGCGCAATGAGATGAATGTGTCGTGCTAAAGGCGCCTGATCCAGATATTCCGGTAGCGAATGGGGTTGCCGTGGTCCTGCAGTGTGAGTGACTCCAGCGGCGCGTGCGGGATGTAGACCGGCGCGCGATCGTGATAAGTAATTCCGAAAATTTCGACGTTGTTCTGAATCAGCACTCCGTTGTGAAGCACCGTTATTCGTGCGCGATCCAGAGCTTTCCCCATTTCGTCGAAGTGCGGCGCGTGGAAGACAATGTCGTACGTCTGCCATTCGCCTGGTTTGCGCGACGCATTTACCAGCGGCGCGTACTGTTTGTAGACAGCGCCAGCCTGGCCGTGATAGTAGGTCTCATTCTGATAGGAGTCGAGAACCTGGACTTCGTAGCGACCCATCAGGAAGACGCCACTGTTGCCGCGTTCCTGTCCCTCCCCTTTGACAACTGACGGCGTTGCCCATTCGATGTGCAGCTGCACGTCGCCGAATTTCTCGAGCGTGACGACTTGTCCTGCGCCCGGTTTCACTTCCATGTATCCATCGCGCACGATCCATTTGGCCGGGCTCCCGTCATCTGATCGCCAATGCGATAAGTCCCTGCCGTTAAACAGGACAATCGCGTCGGAAGGCGGATCCGCACTGGTTACTCCCGGCGTAACGATGGGCGGCGCAGTTTTTGGCGCCGGGTATGGCGGTGCAGCTTCCGGTGCCTGAGCAGCGGCTGATGCAGTCGCGCACACCAGCACGGCCATGATGACCAGTTCGGGCTTTACCACGGAAGCTGGGGCGACCGGTAGTAATTCATGCCGAGGTAGGTCCAGCGGGGCTCGTGGGTCACGATTCGGGAGCGAAAGCTCTCCCAGCTTCGGTTGGCTTGCGGCGTCCAACCGATCTCGGCAACAGCCGGCAGTCGTGGTAGCGCGAGATATTCCACCGCACCGATGTTCCGCAGTGTCTCGCTCCAGAACGGAGCTTCAACGCCGATGATTTCGTTCTCAGTGACTCCCTTCATGAGCGTCGCGGGATCCCAGTCGTAGGCATCGCGCACCTCGACATATGCGGCCCAGTGCAAGCCAAGGGTCGAGGCGGGAGTGTACTTCATGTCGAGATAGATCTTCTGCGACGGCGAAAGGATCAGTTTCACGTTTTGCGCGACGGCAGCGCCCACTGAATCGCTCTTCCACTGCTGCGCGATCGTCGTCGGATTGAGGCGGGCCTGGGTGATTTCTTCCCAGCCGATCATCTTCTTGCCGTACTTGTTCACTATTCCTTGGACGCGTTCAACGAACTTGATGTACTGCTCTTTGCTGAGCGAGTGCACCTCGTCGCCGCCAATGTGGAAGTAGGGTCCGGGAGTCATGGCGCTGATCTCGCGGATGATGTCGTCGACGAATGCGTAGGTCTCTTCCTTGTCGACGCACAGCGCGCTCCAGCCTACATCCGTACCCGTGTAAAGCGCTGTCGGCCGCTGACTGCACGCGACTTCGGGGTAACCGATCAGGCCGGCGTTGATGTGGCTCGGCATGTCGACCTCAGGGACGATCAGTATGTAACGCGCGGCGGCGTAGTCGATGATGTCTTTATAATCCTGCTGAGTGTAGAAGCCACCCGGACCCCCGCCGACCTGGGTGAGAGATCCCATCTGTGCGAGCTTGGGTCTCGAGTTGAGCGCGAGGCGCCAACCCTGGTCATCCGAGAGATGCAGGTGCAGGACGTTGAGCTTGTAAAGGCCGAGGAGATCGATGAATTGCTCGACCTCGTCAACAGTGAAGAAATGCCGTGCAACGTCTAGCATCGCTCCCCGCCAGGCAAAGCGCGGCGAGTCTGTGATGGTGAGCGCCGGAATCTGCCAGGTTGATCGCTCACTGCCCATCTCAGATTCGATATCGGCCGGAAGGAGCTGACGGATCGTCTGGATCCCGTGAAACAATCCAGCCGGCCGGTTCGCTACCAGCCGAACCGAATCGGACGACACCGTGAGGTTATACCCTTCCTCGCCAAGCGCCGCTCCGCCGTCCAGCCTCAGCACAATCGCTCCCCGTGCAGCGGCACCGTTGGATATCGCCAGCGGGAATTCGGTTGGCCGTCTGAGTTGCGCGGCCAATTTCTCGGCGATGGCCGACACTTCGGGACTCGTCCCGTCGACGACGATCGTCGAAGTCCGGGAGAGGTCGAACGGTGCGCCGCCGGTGAGGCTCATAGATGCGGGCGCAGGCACCAGCTGGGGAGCCGATGCAGCGGGTCGAGGAGCTGTTTGAACTGCGGCGGGCTGGCAGGCAACCCCGGCCAGTGCGGCGGTCAGTGCTACAATACGCAGAGATCCTATCCGTTGCATGACGCCGGGTCTCCCTCGCGAAGGTTTCCTCGGCGAAGCGCCGAGTGTTATGCCGCCAAGACTGGAAGCGAAGTGCGCTTTTGCCGGGCCGACTCGATGAACCCGCCGCCGATTACTCGCTCGGCGTCATAGAGTACCACCGACTGGCCCGGAGTGATAGCACTGACGGGCTCGTCGAGAGCGATCTCCATCTCGTCGCCGTCCATACGGACTATCTCCGCCGGAGCCAATGGCGCGCGATGGCGCACACGGACGCTCACTCGCTGGCCAACTCGCGGGCGCTCGACGAGCCAGTTCACCTCGCGGGCGATGAGTCCGTTACCCAGCAACTCCTCACGTGTGCCGATGACAACCGCGCGTTGCTCCGGACGAATCGCGATCACGTACATCGGTGTGGCAAAGCCACCGGGCACGCCGCGGCGCTGTCCGATGGTGTAGCGGGCGAAGCCATTGTGCTCACCGATCACCGCGCCCTTCGAAGTAACGATCGGACCTGGCGCGAGTGCCGGGGCGTCGGACGGGAGCCTCTGCTCGAGAATTCGCGCGTAGTCACTGTCGGGAACGAAACAAATCTCCTGACTCTCCGGCTTCTCGGCGATTACCTCGAGGCCCATCGCGTGCGCGCGTGCGCGAGTCTGCGCCTTGTCCAGCACGCCGACCGGAAGAATCATCCGCGAGAGAACGGAGCGATCGATTCCCCACAGGAAATACGTCTGGTCCTTGTTCTGGTCGATGCCGCGATACAGCTCGCCCTCAACCACCCGCGCGTAATGCCCGGTGGCGATCCAGCGCGCATCGATCGCATCGGCCTTTTTCAGGAAGTCGCGGAACTTGGTGAAGGTGTTGCAGCGGACGCACGGAATCGGCGTTCGGCCCCGCGCGTACTCTTCCACAAAATTGTCGACGACATCGTGCCCGAAGCGGGTCTCGAGATTGAGCACGTAGTGCGGAATGCCGAGCTGCTCGCACACTCTGCGGGCGTCGTTGACGGAATCGAGTGAGCAGCAGGGACGATCAGGGACGTCTTCGCCGTGACAGAACAGCTTCATCGTCGCGCCGACGACGTCATAGCCTTGCTCGACCAGCATGGCGGCGGCAACCGACGAATCGACGCCGCCCGACATCGCGACAAGAACTCTCTCGCGAGCCATCGCTACTCGGTCGCGGCGAGCTGCCGCGCTTTGGCGACGAGCGCGGGGAAGATCTCGATCACGCGGTCGATCGCGCTGTCGGTCGTAAGAGATCCCAGACTCATACGAACGGCGGCGCTGGCAAGGTCTGGACGAACGCCGAGCGCGCTCAGGACGTGCGACGGCTCGATGCTCCCGCTCTGACACGCCGAGCCGCCCGAAGCGGCAATGCCGCGCAGGTCGAGCGCCATCAGCAGCGACTCGCTGTCCGTGCCGGGAACTGAGATGTTGGTTACATGCGGAGCCCGCGGCGCCCCGCGACCATGAATAACGGCATCAGGAACTTTGGCAAGAATTCCGGCCTCAAGTCGGTCGCGGAGCTGCGCCAGACGCGCACAGTGTGCATCGCACTCTGCGACGGTGAGCTCCGCCGCGCGGGCGAGGCCGACTGCCGCAGCGACGTTTTCAGTTCCCGGTCTGCGTCCACGGTCCTGGCTGCCGCCATGCATCAACGGCTCGAGATGAACACCGCGCCGAATGAACAGCGCGCCAATTCCTTTCGGCGCACCGAACTTGTGACCCGAGATGGTGAGGAAATCGAACTGCTGCTCCTGGGCGTCGATCGGAATTTTTCCAAACGCCTGGACGGCATCCGTGTGGAATAGCGCCCCGTGCGCCTTGGCTTTTGCGGCCAGCTCGGGAACCGGCTGAATCGTCCCTATCTCGTTGTTTACCCACATCATCGAGCAGACTGCGACGTCGTCGTCGAGCAGTTGATCGAACGACGCGATCTCAGCCGTCCCCTGCGCGGTCATGGTGACGAACCGCTCTTCGGCGCCTTCATGCGCCGCCTGATGCACCGCGCCCAGGACAGCCTTGTGCTCGATAGGAGTGGTAAGAACAGCTTTCCGCCCCTTTGCCTTCAAGGCACGCCACGCACCGAGGATGGCGAGGTTATCCGCTTCGGTGCCGCCGGAAGTGAAACAAATCTCGTCAGGTCGTGCTCCCAGACATCGACCGACTCTCTCGCGGGCCTCGTCGAGCGCCGCTCGTGCCTCGCGTCCCCAACGGTGTGTGCTGGAAGGATTTCCGAAGCGAGGGCCGTAGAATGGCTTCATCGCGTCGAAAACTTCGTCGCGCACCGGCGTCGTTGCGGCGTGGTCGAGGTATATGGGGTCGTTCGCCATCTCTGAAATTTAGCTCAACCCTTGAAGAATTTGCTCCGAACTTCCCACAATTTCGGGAAGAAGCGCTGCGAGATTGTCTTCTGCAGGTACTTCGAGCCGAGCGTTCCGCCCGTGCCAGAGGTAGCCGGTCCAATGATCCGCTCCACGAGCTGGACGTGAAGGAATCGCCACATGCTGAACCCCTGTTCGTACTCGAGCAGGCTCTCGGCAAGCATCTGAAGCGGCCGCTGGTTCGGTTCGGCGTAAATCTGCTCGAGCGTCACGTTGTGGGCGGAGAGCAAATCGTCGAAGAGTTGTTGAAGCGTCGGCTTACCGAGCGCCTGCTTTACCAACGGTGCGATCTCGCCATGCGCTTTAAGGACCTGCATGAAATGTGGATCGCGCATCCCCGACATAGCTTCGATCGCACGAAACTGGATGCTCTGTGATCCACTCGACGTGCCGAGGTAGCCGCGGAACTGTGCGAAGCGTTGTGGCGGGAGCGTCTCCAGCGCCGAGAGCTGTCCGGTGACGATGTGCACGAGCGCGTTAACGCGCTTCACAGATGTGAGAGCTCCCAGGGTGTCTCGCGCTTCGAGCAACTGGATGAGACCTTGTAGCTCGTGGAGTATGAGCTTGAACCACAGCTCGCTCGCCTGGTGAACGATGATGAAAAGAAGCTCGTCGGGGTGCTCGGGCTGCGAGCGCGTTCGCTGGAGGTTTAGGAGCTCCTCGAGTGCGAGATACGAGGGGTAGGTAACCTCTTCGACGGGCGTCCTCTGCGCCTGGCCGGGCGTTTTTTTGCGGGGCTTGTCGGTCAAAAGGTGGAGACCTCGAGCGCGCCAACATCATCGACCCGCATCGTCTCGGTCGTGTAGAAGGGCTCACCATAGCGGCAGCGGATCAACGAGCCGTAGTGTGCCGCGTGATGCCTGATCAGGTCGGCCAGCGGCTCGCCGTTCGGATAAACCTCTCCCGCCTGAACCGCGTCACCAAATTGCGACTCGTAGCACCCAATCGCCTCCAGCTTTTTCTCGAACGAGTCGCTGATGTCGACCACGAATGTCGGCTTCTCGTTGTCTTCGCGGAACGAGAGCGCATGAAGAACTTTGAGCGGCCGATGCACGGGAATAGTCGGCTCGATTTTCTTGAGTCCAGCGACGAAGCAGGCGTCACGCACGAGCTGGGCGACGATCGGATGATCCGGATGCCGCCCGTGCAGCGAATGTGTAATGACGATCTTCGGCTGCAGGCGCCTGATGACGACGGCGACTTGAGCTCGCGTCTCGGGCGTGTTTCGAATTCCACCGTCGGGCATTCCGAGATTCTCGCGCACCGATACACCCATGACCTTTGCCGCCTTGCCAGCTTCCTTAGCCCGCAGCTCCGGAGTGCCTTTGCTGGCCATCTCGCCGGCGGCGAGGTCCAGGATCCCGGTCGAACGTCCGAGCGCGTTGGCGCGGATGAGCGTGCCCCCGCAAATGAGCTCCATGTCGTCGGGGTGGGCGGCGATCGCAAGAACATCGACTTTTTGCATGCGGAAAATCTACTCGTACCGCAGCGCGGTGATCGGATCCATTTTTGCCGCGCGCTGGGCCGGCAGCATTCCGAAAATGATGCCGATGCTTACCGAGACCACGACCGCGATCACGGTGAGCCCAATCGGGACTGCCGCATCGATATTCATTGCCAGCGTCACGACCCGCCCGAACGTCAGCCCGATCAAAATCCCCATCGCGCCGCCGAAGCCGGTTAGAGTGGCTGCCTCGACGAGGAACTGGAACAGGATTTCTTGTCTCGTCGCGCCGAGTGCTTTGCGGATTCCGATTTCCCGGGTGCGGCTGGTGACGGAGACCATCATGATCGCCATCACCCCGATTCCACCTACCAGCAACCCGACGCTCGATAGTACGATCATCACCAAAAAGAAAACGCCAGTGATCTTGTTGAAGGTGTCGAGGATCTGATCCTGGGTCATGAGATCGAAATTGTTCTTGTCCGCCGGCCGTAATCTGCGCATCTCCCGCAATGCAATAGTGACGGCTTCCTGGGCCTGCTGCGTGGTCACTCCTTTGCGCGGCTTCACCGGGATGTACAGCGCGTTGGTTTTATCGATGGTGAACTGATGGTCCATCATCTGATACGGCACGATCGCTCCAATGTCCTGTCCGGGCGGCGAGAAAATATTGTCGGGTTGAGCGTAGAGTCCGATCACCCGCGCGGGTCGCCCACTTATCCGGATCTCCTTGTCCAGGATGGATTCACGTCCGAACAACTTTCGTGCGGCCTTCTCGTCCAGGACTGCCACGCTCGCACCCGAGGCCATCTCGGCGGGTGTAAACCAACGGCCGTCCAGAAGCTCTCCGCCCTGGATTTCCTGGTATCGATCATCAGCGCCCATGACGATCACGTTCTGGGTTCGCTCGGCTTCGTATGAGAGCCGGCCGTTGTTCTGGGCCCATATGGCGGCGTATTCCACTTCCGGCAGCTTCTTGATTCTGTCGGCCTCGTCCTGCTCGAGGTTGGGCCGGACACGAATCCATTTGGGTAGCCGGTCTGGATTCACCGGGGTCTGCGAAAAAACTTTGACTACGTAGAAGGTCGTGGGGCCGGCGATCTCGATGGTGCGGACGATTTGCTCCTGGATGCCCTGAACTATCGCGGCCATCGTCATGACGGTCGACACCCCGATGACAACTCCGAGAATCGTCAGCGATGACCGCAGCTTGTTGGCGCGGATGGTGTCCACCGCGATCTGAACGTTGCTCCGAATGCGCTCTGCGATAATCATTCTGCGCGCAGAGCTTCGATGGGATCCAGCTGGGCCGCGCGCGACGCCGGGTACACCCCGAACAGAACTCCGACTCCCGCGCCAAGCCCGAGTGCAAGCATCACCGACCAAACGCTTACTCTTGCGGGAAGCGGGGACGCCAGGCTGACGAGACTCGCTAGTCCCCAGCCGGCGACCACACCGCACAGTCCGCCGATTGACGCCAGAACAATCGACTCGACGAGAAACTGCCGCTGGATGTCGGCGCGTTTGGCGCCCATTGCTTTCCGCACGCCAATCTCGTGAGTGCGCTCCGTCACCGACATCAGCATGATGTTCATGATGACAATCCCTCCGACGACGACACCGATGGCGACGATGGCAGGAATGACGGAGAAGAGAATCCGCGTCAGGTTCTTCCAGAATTCGACCAGGGCATCTGCTGTCTCCACCGAGAAATCGGGCTCGTCGGCCGGGCGGAGATGGTGCGCGATGCGCATCGCCTCTTCTGCGCGCTGCATTCCGCTCGCGACCATATCTGCCCGGGGCATTTTGACCGAAACGTTATTTGTCTTCCGTCGGCCGAAGAGCATCTCCAGGTTCGGAAGAGGGAGCAGCACGAAACCATCGAACGATTGGCCGAGCACACGTCCCTTCTTGGCGATCGTCCCGATGACGGTGAATCGCTGGCCGAGGATGCGAATGTCCTGTCCGACGGGGTCGACGTTCTCGAAGAGCTTCTCAGAGATGTCCGCACCGATGACCGCAACGGCGTGGTGCTCGCGAACATCGATATCGCTGATTGGACGCCCGCTCGCAAAGACGTAATCCTGGACTACCTGGAAGGGAGCAGTAATACCGAAGACCGCGACGTCCGCCTGTGTCTTGTTCTTCCAGACGATATCCGCGATCGGAACAGGCCACCCGGTCTGCATGCTGACGGCAACCGCTTCGGGCACCGCAACCATCACAGCTTCCGCATCTGACTCGGTGATGCGTGGACGGCGCTGCAGCTTCCGCCATTCGTCGTCATCGAACAGTCCTATCCGGATCGGAGTCCGCCGCACCTGGAAAGTGTTGGCCCCGATGAGCGCGCTGGCCAGGTTTTCCTTCACGTACGCGTTCATGCCCGAGATGATCGCCACCACGGCCACAAGGAAGGCAACCGAGACGATGATCCCGAGCAGCGTGAAAAACGACCGCAGCTTGTTGACGCGGATCTGTTCGAGCGCGGTGTTGATTACGTCGGCGAAGCGCATGCCGTTAATTTCGGCGCCGCGCGCTCCGCGCGCTACAAAGAAGTTGGGGCTGCTTATTCGTAGCGAAGCGCTTCGACGGGGTCGAGCCGTGCTGCGCGCGCCGCGGGGAGAAGGCCGAACAGAATTCCGGTGAACGCGCTCGTCGCCAGCGCAGCGGCCACCGCCGAAAGCGGAGTTGACGCCGGGATGGCAGGGAAGGCGTTCTTGATGCCCAGCGCGACCAGGACCCCGAGGATCAGTCCGATCGACGCCCCGATGCTGGTGAGCGTCGCCGCCTCGACCAGAAACTGCCATAGGATCGCGCTCTTCGTCGCGCCTAGGGCTTTGCGGACGCCAATCTCGCGCGTGCGCTCGGTGACGCTGATCATCATGATCGCAACGACGCCTACGCCGCCTACGAGAAGGCCAACCGAAGACAGCGCCAGTCCGACCACGAAGAAAGTACCGAACAACTGGTTGTAGATCCCCATCAGCCGGTCCTGCGTCACGATCTCAAAGTTGTTCTTGGCTGTCGAGCGAAGACCACGACGTGCGCGCATTAGCGCGGTGACATCGTCCGTCGCTTCCTCAGTCGTTACGCCTGGCTCCGGCTTCACTATCAGATCGACCCCGCGCATCCAGGGGTTGAGGCTTCGTCTCGCTGATTCGAATGGCACAATCGCCTTCGCCTGGTCGCCACCGCCAGCGGAGGTCGGCGTCCCCATCGGGCTTGCGGTATAGTGATAGACTCCGATCACCTGGAACCCGACTCCGTCGACGTTGATCATCTTGTCGATCGGATCCGATGTTCCGAAGAGCCGATCAGCCAGCTTCTGATTGACGATGATCACGCGCGCCGCGGTAGTGTTCTCGGCGTAGGTGAAGCTCCGTCCCGGGTAAATATCGCCGCCGTCGACGTCCACCCAGTTCGGTGTGTAGATCTCCATCCCGGTGTTCACCTGCTTGTCCTTGTAGGTGAACTTGGCACCGCTGCCGAGATGAGCCGTCACGGCCTTGATGGTCGGCAGCCGCTCGATTGCAGTGGCGTCGTCCGTTGTCAGTGCGGGATTGCGGCGCTCGGGACACGTCTCGTCCGATCCATCGCACGCCTGGAACCCGCTGATAGGCCGGCGATAGATGTAGAACGAGGTCGGTCCGGCCGCCTCGAGATCGCGAGCGAAGCTCTCGTTGATGCCACGCACGACCGATGACATCGCGACGACGACGAACACGCCGATCGCGACGCCCATGATCGTGAGGGCAGCTCTGACACGGTTGGACTTGATCGAGTCGACTGCCATGCCGACGCCTTCAAAAGCGTTGAAGATCCTTTGCGCGATCCGCATCGCTATTCCTTCCTCAAGGCTTCGATCGGATCGAGCGACGCTGCGCGCTTCGCTGGATAGACGCCGGAGATGATTCCGACGATGGTGCCCAGCAGAGTGGCGAGCACGATTGACCATGGCGCGATCGCCGCTGGCAGCGGCGTCTTCCACTCGACGACCTTGGCTATCAGAATGCCCAGCAGAATTCCGATCACCGCGCCCAGGGTGCTCAGCGTAGCCGCTTCGACGAGGAACTGGCGCATGATGTCGCGCCGTCGCGCGCCAAGAGATTTGCGGATGCCGATCTCGCGTGTGCGCTCAGCGACTGCGACGAGCATGATGTTCATGATGACCAGCCCGCCGACGACGAGTCCGATTGCGGGAAAGGCTGTCCCCGCCACGGTCATCACCTTCTTCAGCTTGTCCATGAACGCCAGCGCACTGGCAGACGTCTCCATGAAAAAGTTGTCGGGGTCGCTCGGCCGCAGCTTGCGCCTGCCGCGCATTACTTCGCGCACCGACTCCATGGCGTCTTCCATTGTCAATGCGCTCGCCGTCTGCACCATGATTCCGTCAACGTCACCGCGAGGATTCGTGAAATGGTGCAGCGGCGAGTTGTACGGCGCGATTGCGACTCGATCGAGGGATAGGCCAAAGACAGAACCTTGCTTCTCCAGAACCCCGATGACGGTGTAAGGCATGCCCTTGATGCGCAGCGGGCGCCCGAGCGGATCGAGATCCGGGAAGAAATACTTCGCCACCTCATCGCCAATCACGACGACGGGCGCGCCGAGCTGGGATTCCTGGGGCGTGAACAGACGGCCTGAGTGTACGTCGTACTTCTTGATCGTGAAGTAATCACCGTCCACAGCGTGGGCCTCGACCTGCTTCGGTCTCGCCCACTGCGTCTGCGCCTGTAGAAATTCCTGGCTTTCCACTGCGTAGCGCGAGCCCTCGGGCACCGCGCTGGCGACAAGCGGCAGATCAGAGTGATAGATGCGCGGGCGTCTCAGCCAGCTGCGCCATTCCTCCTCGGAGCTCGCGCCATCGCCGAACCAGGGGAACCGCCGCAGGGTGAACGTATTCACGCCGAGCATCTTGGCGGCGAAGTCGTTCTCCATGTAGCTGCTCATGCCCTGGACGATCGATATCACGGCGATCAGGAACATCACGCCGATGCAGACGCCGAGTAGCGTGAAAAAGCTTTTCAGCTTCTGAACGCGGATCTGCGCCAGAGCGAGCCAGACGGCCTCGACGAACGGCATTCTTACGCCTTACGAGTGAGGTCGGGCGGAGCGATCCCGGCTGACTTGATGAAAGTTGCGCGCTTGTCGTCGCTGGCCACCCGACCGTCGCGAAGCACGATTACGCGGCGCGCATGCGCGGCGATGTCGGGCTCGTGGGTGACCATGATGACGGTCTGACCCTGTTCGGCGAGACCCTCGAACACGCGCATGATTTCTTCTGACGTCGTGGAATCCAGATTACCCGTTGGTTCGTCGGCGAGAAGAATCGCCGGCTGATTGACGAGTGCGCGTGCGATAGCGACGCGCTGCCTTTGACCGCCGGAGAGCTCGTTCGGCCGGTGATGAATACGATCGGCGAGCTGGACGCGCTCTAGCGCTTCGGTTGCGCGCTTCCTTCTTTCGTCGGCCGAAACACCGGCGTAAACGAGAGGTAGCTCGACGTTGTGAAGGGCGGTGGCGCGAGGCAGAAGGTTGAAAGTCTGAAACACGAAACCGATCTCGCGATTCCTGACACGGGCGAGTTCGTCTTCGTCCTTGTCGGAAACGAGCTCGCCAGCCAACCAGTATTCACCGCCGTTCGGAGTGTCGAGGCATCCGATCAGATTCATCAATGTCGATTTGCCCGACCCAGACGGACCCATGATAGCCACGTACTCGTTGCGGCGGATAGCTATGTCGACTCCGCGGAGCGCGTGCACGACTTCGCCACCCATGTCGTAATCCCGCTTGAGGCCGCGGGTCACGATTACCCACTCCTTGTCCGGCGCGGCACCCGTCTCGGCCGCGACCGCCTGACGCTCAGCGGTCGTGCTGAGCGGGATTTCATCAGTGACCATTATGATTTCGCCGGCTCGCCGGCTTTTTTCGGTTGTTCTTTCTGTGCGCGCACGGTTGCGCCGTCCTTGAGCTCGCGGATGGCCTGATACGTTCCGCCGACGATATTCTCGTTCTCCTTGAGACCGTTCACGACCTCGAAGTACTTCTCACCCGCGATACCAACCTTTACGGGACGGAAGGAAACTTTGTTGTTCGGGCCGACGACGAACACGCCCTCGACGTCGCGCTTGCCGACCTGCTTGGTCGGTCCCTTTCTCGCGAGCGTGAGCGATGTGTCCGGCTTCACACTGTCCTCGCGGACCGTCAACGCGATGATCGGGATCGACAGCACGCCGTTTCTGGTGGACGTTATGATCTTCGCCGTCGAGGAGAAGTCCGGACGCGTCTCGGGCGGCGCGTTGAGAAGCTGAATGGTGACTTCGTAGTCGATCGCCTGATCCGTCGACCCTCCCGTACCTCCGGTTGCAGCGCCTTTCACGGAGCTGTTGGAGATGTCCGATACGCGACCGATGAAAGTGGTGTCCGGGAACGCGTCGAGTTGGACGACCGTCGAGTCGCCGATCTTGATGCGCGACACGTCGGTCTCATCGACCTTCACCTTCGTCTCCAGCACGCTCATGTCGCTGATGGTCAGCATCGTCGCGGCGTCGTTGTTGAACGTGCCCTGAATCGCAGTCTCGCCCTGCTCGACGTTGAGACGGGTCACACGACCGCTCATGGGTGCCACGATGGTCGTCTTGCTCAGCAACGATTGGGCATCGCGCATCGAGGCAGTTGCCTGATCGATGGAGTGGTTCGCAGCTTCGAGTTGTGCCTCGTTGACGTCGACTTGGGTTCTCAGCTGCTCGAGCTGCTCGTCGGAGACGAGGGTTGGATTCGCCTTCTTGAGAGCCGCCAGTCGATCGTAGTTGCGCTGTGCCTGGATCAGCGCAGGCTTCGCCTGGGCTGCCTGTGATCTCGCCGACGCGACGGCTGCCGTAGCTCTTTCAACGCTGGCGCGGTACTGCGAAGGATCGATCTCCAGCAGGAATTGGCCGGCGGTGACCATCTGGCCTTCCTTCACGGCGAGCCTCACAATCCGGCCGCTGATATCCGCGCTGATGTCGACTTTGGTGTGTGGCTGGACCTGGCCGCTCGCGGTCACGGAAGCGACGAGATCGCGCTTCTCGACCTTTTCGATACGGACTTCAGTCGCCTTGTTGCGGCCCTTCATGGCGCTCGTGACGCCGATTATCACGATTGCCAGTGTGATGGCGCCAGCCACTGTCCACTTGGTGCGTTTCTTCATGTGAGTCGATCCGATTAGCGAAGGGGATGACCGACGGCGCTCTCGAGAGCGGCGAAGGCTTTGTGGTAGTCGTAAACGGCGGTAATGCGATCACTCTCCGCGCGCTCGTACGTCGCGCGCGATTCCGTCAGGTCGACGAAGGTGGTGGCTCCTATCCTGTAACGATCTGCAACCAGCTTCAACTCCTGCCGTGCCTTGGCGGCGTTCGACTCCTGCAGCGTGACCGTCTTTTCGGCAGTAACCAATGTCAGGTAGGCGGCGGTGACATCGGCGGTAAGCGCGAGCTCTTTCGCCCTCACGCTGTAACGCGCGTCGGACCGGTTCGCCATGGCTTCCTGAACGCGTTGTTCGCGGGCGAAGCCGTCGAAGATCGGAAGTGACAGCGTTGCCGAAATGGCTTTCGGCGAAGAAGAAAAGTTGAACGGAAACTTGGCATTACCGGACCGAATCGCCGATGCCTGCGCATCGGTAAAGGTCATCGAGGTGCACTCCGCCAACTGATTGGAAAGGTTGAGCGCGGCACGAACCTCTTCCGTCCGAATGCAGCTCGCACGCGAATTATTGAACTGCGAAAGCGCCTGTTGTACCGGGAAATTCGAGTTCGTGAATCCATAGGTGTAACCGCCGATTCCCGTCGCGAGCGAGAGGGTTGGCGAGTACTCGCCCTTTTCGCGCTTAACATTCAGATCTGCGACGTGCTCTCTCGACCTGAGAGCAACCACGCTCGGATTCTGGGTGTGTGCCGACGCGATCAGATCCTGAAGATTGAAGTTCGTGGGCTTGACCGTGAACTCACTCACCAGCTGTACACTGGCGGGCTCCGGAGTTCCCATTAGCTGGAACAGCCGCAGCTTCTCGATGTCGATCTGATTTCGCGCCTGAAGCGCCTGGACCTTTTGGAGGCCAAGGGCAACATCGGCCCGGTTTACATCCAGCTGAGTGCCGGAGCCTACGATCTCTCTCGCCTGCGCCAGCACGAGCTGCTGCTGGGCGGCGACGACGAGCGAATCCTGAAGATCGGCGTTCGCTTCAGCGCGTAGCGTCACCAGGTATTGCTGCGTGACGTTGCTGCGGAGGTTTTCCGCGGCGCCGGTGATGTCTGCCTCGACCGCATTTCTGTTCGCTTTCTGCAAGCTCGGCGTGATCAAGGTGGCGCTGTTCAACCGGTAGCCGAAACCGATGTTGTAGTTCGACTGCCGGATGTCGGCGTTCGCGCCGAGAGCGCTTCCACCGAGAATCTGCTGTCCACCCTGCTGCTGTTGCACGTTGAGCGACGCATCGGCGCTTGGCAGTAGCGCTCCGTAAGCGCTACGGACCGCGGCCTGGGCGCCGATCCGGTTATTGCTGATCTGTTGAAGCTCGGGGTTATTCCTGCGGGCGAGATCGATCGCCTGATCGATCGTCAGCGTTGCGGAAGAGGTTGAATCGGGGGTGGTGACCTGGGCAGAAGCCTGTCTGGCAAATGCAATTAGGCCAATGAGAAGCAGTGTTCGCATCATTGTAGGGAGTGGAGGACTTTTGGGAGCCGTACGGCCAACTATATAACAGAGTTTCAGCCGCTCAACACGGATGATTTTCTTAAGTTTGAATTAAGCTCGCGTGGAGCTTATTCCGTCGGGGCGGGAGCCAGAAAAATCCGGTCGCTGATCTTGGAATAAATCCGCTCCCAAAGGAGCTTGCCTTTCTCCGCCGACGCGAGGGAGGGGCGTCCGATGGAGCCCGCACTGCCACTGGGCACGGTGAGCGAGCCCCGACGGTACCGCCGTAACTGCTCGCGTGACATCATGTAGTCCTGTGCCTGATCGAGACTCACCATACCCGGTGCCAGATAGAGCATGATCGAGGTATCGACCTCGTCGCCGTGCATCGCCTCGCGCTGGCCTTCCAGCAGATCCGAAAGGTTGACGCCGAAGATGTCGACAACCCTTACCCGCGCAGCCGTCGTAATCACCGTTGCCAGCGCTTCCTGATGCGGGTCATGGCCGTGTGCCGTCAGCAGGATGAATTCTCTGACCCCGGTAGCCTCCCATGAGTCGATCAGGTCATTCAACATCCGGTGCAGGGTCTTCTTCCGCAGTGACGCGTTGCCGGTGAAGCCGCGTTCGGTGTCGACGTTTACGCCGTATTCCACCGTCGGGGCGCGCAACACCCCATATTCTGCGGACAGGTCATCGGCCATCCGCTCCACGATTATTGTGTCGCAGCCGAGCGGGAGGTGAGGACCATGCTGTTCGCAGGTGCCGATCGGTATGATGAGACGCGGATCATTGCCGAGTATGGCAGTGACCTGAGCGGGGTTGAGCTCCTTGACCCGGAGCGGTCCCGAAACTGGAATGGGGGAGGGAAGCGTCATCGCGTCAGCCGGTATCTCTAATGTAAGAAGCGGTCACCTGCGCCGGGATGCAATCCTCCTCGCCGCCGCGGTACCGCTCTTCCTGATCGCGATGTGGGTACGAACGCCGGCGCTCCCGCGAACCGCGGGTCCGCGCGAAAGTAATGGCGAAAGAGTTGGCGCGGCAGAAGCCGCCAACCGCGCTTTGGCGCGCGCGCTCAGTGACACACGCGCGCGACTCGACGAAAAAGCGGCGGCGGCCCTCACCGCGCCGGCAGACCCAGGGGATGCATTCCACTTCCTGTCGACGCGCTCACCCGCGCACGATGGCGAGTCGGTCATCCTTTTCGAGGGCGAGCGGCCATTTGCGTGGTCGGGCGAATTCCGCAACGACGTCGAAGCGATCAGAGCACCGCTCAGCGTGACTTTCAGCCCGTTCTATCTGACGATGAACGTGGCAGCATCTCGGGGGACGCGACGGGCCGTCGCCTCGGCTGTCGTGCAGGCTTTGCCGCCAGCAGATCGGTTGACCGAGTCGGTGGAGTCTCAACTCGCGCCTGCTCAAGGCGTTGAGTCGTATGACTTCGCCGGTCCCGAGAATACACGCTTTGGGCAGGTGGTCCTTAGTGATAAAGCCTCTCCTGTGTTACGCGCGTTGCCACATCTCGCGACCGCTGAAGCTGTCGGGTTTGGCCGCGCCTCGATGCTGCGAGCGAGGGGGGCTATCGCGCTCATGATCCTGCTCGTCGTGTTCCTCGCATATGCGTGGCGCCTCAGACACGCCCTTACGCGACGCCTGCTGGCGGTTCTTGTCGGCCTCGTCATCACGGCGCTGGTTCCGTGGAGCTCTTTCTCGAACACCTCTCGAGTGTTCGACCCGGCGTACTATTTTTCCCGACTGGGCGGTCCGCTTACCGCCAATGCCGGCGCGCTCTTCATCAGCTCGGCGTTGATCCTCATGGCTGTTTACGCGTTGATACGCGCGCGACCCGAAGCCCACTGGCCGCGTCCCTTCGCGCTGGGCGGCGGCATCGTGACTCTGGGCGTTGGGATTCCAATCGCGTCAAACGTGGTGCGGGGAATCGGACAACCGCCGTGGGGGACAACTCCCGGACTTTGGCTGTCGTGGGAGATTCCGGTTTTCCTGATTCTGTTTGCAGTGTTGCTGGCCGCCTACTGGATGCTGCGGATGGCGCTGGGCCGGGCTGGCGGGGTGAACTTCAGGGACAGTGTGATAATTGGATCGGTGGCGGCAATCGTTGCTCTCGGCGGTCTCTGGATGACGACCTCGCGTCAGCGAATGCAGCTCGCGGAGGAGGACGTTGCCGCGCTCGGCCACGTGGATGACTACGCGCTGCAGCTTACGCGTCGTTTCGTCGCCGATCTAGGCAGCAGTCCGCAACCGCGGACGAGATCCGAACTGCTCAAGGCGTACGCTGCTTCCGATCTGGCGGCCGCTGAGTATCCGGCGGTGGTCGCGTCGTGGGATCAGAACGCGAAGGCTATCTCGGACTTTGAAGTCGCGCCGACAGAGCCGGATACCGCGGCCGTCGTGAATGCGGTTCTCGAGGCAGTGACGACTAAGCAGCCCGTAACTCGAAGCGTCCTGGGCGCAACCGGTGTTCAGATTCTGGCAGCCGTCTCACATCAGACCGGCGGCGCCACATCGGTGCTCGTGCTTCCTCGTACGCGACTTCTGCCACCGAATCCTTACGCTGCGCTCCTTGGCATGTCGTTGCCATCGGGAGGCGACCCGCCCTATGGCGTGGCGCTCACGGCTTTATCCGTGTCGTCGGATTCGGCCGAGACAACGGCAGACACCACCGCCGTGAGATGGCATCGCACCGGCACGGAGCTCCATGGCGACCGGCTGATCTCCACAAGCTCGGGGACGATGCGGGCGCACGTCGAGATCGACTTACGCTCGCTGTGGGCGCGCGGCGAACGCGGCGTGCTGGTGCTTCTCGTCGATCTTCTGCTCGCCGGGCTTTTCTGGTTGCTTGGTGCTTTGACCGAGAAAGGATTTGTCAGGTGGCTTCGGGTTCGCGCGACGAAGTGGATCTACACTTACCACGCGCGTCTCACGCTGGCGCTGTTTGCATTTTTCGTGATACCGGCAATCGCGTTCGCGATCTGGTCGTATCAACGCCTGCGCGGCGACGATATTCAGACGCGCGAAGTTCTCGTCCAGGAAACTCTGCGCGCCGTTGCTGCCGGAAATGAATACGAGCAGTTACCGGGCGCATCGCGGAGGTTTGACACGCCCTTCCTGCTTTATGCGAACGGTCTGCTCGATCGTACCAGCGACAGCGTTCTTGACGCGCTCGCTCCCACCGGCCAGACGCTTCCGCCCGAAGTGCAGTTACGGCTTGGTGTCGCTGGTGAGTTGTCGGCGGCCGCTGAGGCGGATCTGGGCGACGGGAAGATGTTGTTCGGATACAGCGCGGCTCTCGGTCCGGCTCAGCAACGATACGTCCTCGCGGCGCCGGCACGCAGCGACGACCTCGTTCTCGATCGGCGCCGACGCGACCTCGGCATGCTCGTGCTTTTCGCCACGGCAGCGGGAGCGCTGGCGGCGCTGTGGCTGAGCGGGATCGCCGCGAGGCGCCTCGCTCGTGACCTCGAGCTGAGTAGAATCGAGGTTGCCCGCGCTGAGCGAGTCCTCGCGTGGGGCGAAATGGCGCGGCAGGTCGCGCACGAAATAAAGAATCCGCTCACGCCTATCAGGCTCGGCGTGCAACATCTGCGACGCGCGCGGAGCGATCCGCGGGTCAATTTTGACGCGGTGTTGAACGATAACGTTAAGCGGATTCTCGCGGAGATCGATCGATTGGATGAGATTGCGCGCTCGTTCAGTCGTTATGGGAGCGCACCGGCTGATCTTACACCGGCGGAGCACGTCGATATCGCGGCGGTGGTGAAGGATGTGGTTGGATTGGAGCAGATGGGCGATCGCAAAGTCAAATGGCAGCTGCGTGGGGCGGACAGACCGCTTTGGGCGATGGCGCAAAAGGACGAGATGCGCGATGTGCTGCTTAACGTGTTCGAGAATGCGCGCCTTGCGGGTGCGCGCCACGTAGACATTAATCTCAGTGAGGAAGACCGCAGGGTGTTGATCGAAACGCGCGACGACGGGTCGGGGATTTCGGCGGCGATTATGCCGCGCATCTTTGAGCCGCATTTTTCTACGCGGACCACTGGTAGTGGATTGGGGCTCGCTGTGAGCCGGCGATTGATCGAAGCCTGGGGCGGCGAGATCGCGATCACGAGCGAGGAAGGAATGGGGACGCGGGTGTTGATATTGTTGGCGCGGAGCGAAGCGTGAGCTCGACGAGTCGCGGCGTCGTAACACCGCGGGCTACCAAGGTTCTGCCCGCGCATATCGTTGATTGGCAGCTGCCACCGGACTGGTCGTGGGGACCGGGCGGGATGTTCGGTGATTATCGCCACTATCAGGAAGTGGTGGACGCCCTCGGGCGATCTCTATCGCTGGTCACTGCGCCAGATCCCGCGCACGCTGCGTGGCTGTTCGAAGAGGCAAAGCAGCTCGCCCATCGAAGCCATCCGTCGATCCCGACGACGTACCACTATTGGACGCTCTATCGCGATGTCAGGCGGGGTCCCGGTTACCTGCGCCGCTGGGTCACAGGCGAAACGGTGCGCGCGAGACTGGCTCGTCTCGGTCTTGCCGACATTCCGTATGTGTTCCAGATGCTGCGAGGAGCATGTTCTACTCTCGTGTATCTCCACGAGACGGGAATCGCGCACGGGGGTTTGAACGGCGACGCGTTGTGGACGACGCCTACCGGGCGACTGTGGATGCTGGAGTGGCAGTGGGCGGTGCCACGAGAAACAATTCCACCCAATGTCCGTCCCGGCGGTGGGCCATTGGATGGCCACTCGACCGAAGCATCGCGCGCCATGAGGCACGAGCTCCTCCCGACGCCGCCGGAATGGGAATCAAAGGAGTGGCTGCCCACGCCGGCCAGCGATCAATGGCAGCTCGCCGCGATGTGCTTTACCGCACTCACCGGCGAACCGCCGCCGGCTCGTGGCGTTCCGCCAATCAAACTCGTGCGACCGGAAACGCCGGAGTCACTTTCATCTGCACTCGATCGGGCGTTGATGCCGAATCCATCGGACCGGTTCGAGTCGCTGGCGGTAATGCTGCGCGCGGTCGAACGTGGCGATCCGTCACGGTCGGTGCAGATGGTGCGCGGAGAGCCGGAACGGAGCGCGGGCGACTCTGCGGAACTGCGCGTCCGCTGGGCCGTGGGGGACGACTACGAAATACTCTCGAAGTTGGGTACAGGTGCGTTCGGTACCGTTTGGCGCGCACGGGATCTCTCTCTCGAGCGCGAGGTCGCGCTCAAAGCGCTGCACCCCGCGATCGCGCGGGACGACAAGGCCGTGCGGGCGTTTCTCCGCGAGGCGCGTCTCGCCGCGCAGCTGGCCCACCCTGCCATTGTGCCGATCTATGACTGGGACTCGAGCGGTGATCTTTCGTGGTACACGATGGAGTTGGCGGAAGAAGGCAGCGTCGCGAGTCTTGTCGCCCGGTCGGGACCGCGCCAGATGAGTGAGATCGCGTCGCAGGTCGATGAGATTCTCGATGGCCTGATAGTCGCGCACGCAAACGGGATTCTGCATCGTGATCTCAAGCCCGAGAATATTCTCATCGATCGTTACAACCGGTGGCGCATCACCGATTTCGGAATTGCAAACGTCACGGGCGAAGATGTCGCGGGTACTACCGGCACCCCAGCGTTCGCAGCGCCCGAGCAACTGCTTGGTGAGCAACAGGGACCTGCCGCGGACTATTTCGCCTTGGCGGGGATTGTGTACTTCACGTTGACCGGCGAGACGCCGTTCGGCGAGGACGATGCGCAAGCGATTCTTGCGCGCCAGCTCGGTCAACGGGTCGACTTGGGTATGTTTCCAAGTGTGCTCGGCAACTGGTTTCGAACAGCGTTTGCCGCGCAGCCCGAGGAACGGTTCGCGGATGGAGGCGAGATGCGCGGGGCCTGGCGCGCGGCGACGGACAGAATGCTCGCGCGTCAGCGCGGATCATGGTGGAGACGCGTGGTCTCGTAATACCTGATCGTGCAGCGCACCCTCACTAAGGTGTAATGGCTGCGTTAAACCAGCGAATGTGACTTTAACCAGCCAAAATACGGGAACTTGGGGCCCTGATCTCAGCATCTGCATCTAAAGTCGCTGATTCCCCCGGTGTCTGCAGAGGCTGGCGTGGCACTTGCAAGCCGTTTTGGCCACGACGAGTACGGCTACTGTTGCCGCAAAATCAGTGAGTGTGACGAATGTTTGTCATGCTGTTTTTTGGAGACGCGTATCACTAGCGTCTTGGAAAAGACTGACTAGTTTGTCGAATTGTGAGGCGGACGGTCTGGAGAGTGCGATGGCGC
>JBJMOT010000037.1:0-12076 GCA_045803585.1 Gemmatimonadaceae bacterium | reverse complement strand
TCCATCGTGCGGGCTGCCCGCTGGATCATCTGAACGTGACGCTCACGGGCTTCACCGTCGGGTACTACTTCGACTACTCCCGCGGCTCCAACGATCGTGTGGACGGGGTTCCGCAAATCGTGCGCGACGACAGCGAGTACCTCGTCGCGCACTCGGGTGGAGCGTTCGGCAAGTGCGAGCGCGTCTTCCAGCTGCGAATTGAGCTTCTCCAGCTCCGCGTTTCGGCGCGCCGCTTCGGCGCGCGCGGCTTGCTCTGCCACTAGCTGCCGCGCCTGCTCCTCGGCATCACGACGTGAGGTCAGATCGCGAGTAACCTTCGCGAATCCCACCAGAGTTCCCTGGTGATTCCGGAGTGCGGTGATGACGACGTTCGCCCAGAAGCGCGAGCCATCCTTGCGAATTCGCCAGCCCTCGTCCTCAAAGCGGCCGACTTCGGCGGCCTCCTTCAGCTCTCGCTTCGGGAATCCAACGGCAACTGCCTCCTTCGGATAGAAAATCTCGAAAGAGCGGCCGATCACTTCGGGCGCCGTATATCCCTTGATGAGTCTGGCGCCTTCATTCCAGCTCAGGATGTGACCTTCGGGGTCGAGCATGAAGACCGCATAATCCCTGATACTCTGAACTATGAGCCGGTACTGTTCGTCGGCAATCCCGCGAGTCGAGGGTGCTCCAGGCAGACCGGGACTGCGAGGTTCCTGCGGAGAGGCGGAACCACTAATGACCATGTAAGAACGAGACCTTTTAAAGGGCCCGAGAAGCGCAAGAATAGTGCGACGCGGGATGCATGAGGCCGGGCACTTACGATCCGCTCTTTTCTTCCGCTGCTGCGTTCGCGAATGGACTCGTTTTCATCACCGTTGCGGACGCGGCGTGGTGCTTCTATGAACCGTGATGCCCACTGTCAATTCCGGTCAGCATCTGCGGGCCGCTTCATGCCCGCCAGGCCAATGCGCTGAACCAGCTGCTGGTACGTAACGAGACGGATCTTGCCCGACCGAACCAACTCCGCGAGCTCCGGTGAAAGAAGCGTGTGAAGCTCCGCGTTCCGATGCGCGACTACGCCGGCGTCGGGAGTGTTCTGCGCGGGCGCATTCATGTCGTAGATCGCCTCCATCTCAGGCGTACGCTCGGCCACGTGCACTTCGATCAGGCTGACGGTATCGCGCGGCGCTCTCGACAGATGCTCCAGCAGCGCGGACTTCTTCGCGGCGGGTGCGACGCCCCAGATGGTGTAGTACGACTCGCCGAAATACGTCGAGATCCCCAGGCCGTATTTCTTCGCCACGCGCTCCATGACCTCTCGCAGCTGTGGCGTCGCCCACGCCATCCCCATGTGCGCGTCGATGAAGGTGATCTTGAGTCCCGACTGCATAGCCCGCTCCACCTGCGCGCTGAGCTCGCGCTCGACTTCGCCGAGGTCGTACTTGTTCGCAAGAAACGCATTGGTCGACGGCAGAAAATAGCCGGCGCTATCGACGAGTGATGGTGCTCCGCCTTTGCCGAGTACGGGACCCCAGCGGTAACCGCGCCACTCGGAATTCAGCGCGAGGTGCACGCCGACAGTGACCTGCGGATACTTCTTCAGGATCTCGACCGCTTCCTGATACCACGGACAGACGAACAGCACTGTGGCGGAGAACGGCATCCCGGTTTTCGCGACCTCCTCCAGGGCGAGATTCACCGAGTGATTCATCCCGATGTCGTCGAGTCGAAAGAGTACCTCGGGCGCGGAGGAGCGTTGCGCGTGGAGCGCCTGCGGTACGGCGATCGCGGCCGCGGCAAGGAATGTTGTAACGAAGCGATTAAGACCTGTCATTGGAATCCCGATTTGTCGGACAGCTTAATTTTACGTTAAGTCCTCGGCGGGTCGAGGTGACACGGAGGAAAGACATGACCAGGCACAAAACCGGAACACGCGAAGAATGGCTCGCGGCTCGACTCGAGCTTCTCAAGGAAGAGAAAGCGCTGACCCACCGCGGCGACGAAGTGACGCAGAAGCGCCAGGAACTGCCCTGGGTTCGGATTGACAAAGAGTACCGTTTCGATACCGACGAGGGGAAGGCTTCGCTGGCGGATCTCTTTAAAGGTCGCTCGCAGCTCCTCGTCTACCACTTTATGCTCGGACCGGACTTCACCGCGGGTTGTCCGGCGTGTTCGGCCATCGCGGATGGCTTCAACGGGTTCGCCGTCCACCTCGCCAATCACGACGTCATGCTGATGGCGGTGTCACGGGCGCCGCTGGCAAAAATCCAGGCCTACAAGCGTCGGATGGGATGGACTTTTCCGTGGGCGTCGTCGTTCAGCAGCGATTTCAACTACGACTTTGGGGCGGGCATGACCGAAGAGCAACAGCGCTCGGGCAAAGTCGAGTACAACTACGAGACTGTCGACGTGCGCAAGCAACTCGAAGCTGGGAAAGAGGGACCGCTTGCCGACTTCGCGGCGGGCGCCGGTGTCGATTGGGCGACGTTCACGCGCGAGGAGCCAGGGATGAGCGCGTTCGCGCTCGACGACGGTGTCGTGTACCACACCTACTCGGCGTACGCGCGTGGGGTCGACGCTCTCTGGGGAATGTACCAGTGGCTCGATCGAGCTCCGCTAGGCCGGAATGAACAGGGCATCTGGTTCAAGCGCCACGACGAGTACAATCGCGGTTAACGGCGTTCGAAATAGGAAGGATTCAGCAGCAAAAAAACAATGACCGCGACGATTGCAACTATAGCAGCAGCTGTCGAACCGGTCAGAGAATGGACAACGATGGCGAGCAGCCCAGCTCCCTCGAGCGGCGTCCATGCAATCATTGCGAGGGGAGCTGCCCTCCTCCAAAAGGGATCCGGTGACTCGTTGGTGGATGGCCGGGGTACGCGCATCGAGAGCAGTATGCCGAGGGCGCATCCGACCAGGGAAACGCCGAGAAGCCACGGCAACAGTGGAATGAGTCCTACCCCGGGGGACCTTTTCGGCAGCATGACGAAATGGGCGACAAGGCCGAACAAAATCAAACCTGCCACCATCGCTCCGTGGATCACCCGCACCGTCTGCGGCGTCGGAGGCGTTTGCCCTGGCCCTGTCATGTGCGACTCACCGTTATCATGGACCTCTGAAGCTTCACGTCGATCTGACCACCGCAAGGGCATGTCGTCGATTGCGCGATGTGACAGGGGATCCTCACCTGTCACGCGGACACTGCAATTCGAAATCGTTTCTCAGTTAAGTGGGACTCTTTCCCACGGGAATATCGAGCTCGCTTTCTTCCGCGGGTCTATCCTCAGCCTTAAATATTCCGTGCGGCCCGCGTCGCTTCCCTCGACAACGATCCGCGTGACGTTACCCACGACAGGCGTGGAGGAATGAAGTCCATGTAGCGTCGAAGTCTGGGAATAGGGATTGTCGACGTTGAACTTGTGTGAATCCCCTTCATTGAAGACATTGACCCCACACTGACCGGAGGAGCAATGGCTCGAAAGGTTGTCTACTGGGCCAGCACCGGCCTCGCGTGCCTGGCGCTGTTCGGATCCTTGTCCTACCTAACCGGCAGCGAACAGGTCGTGGCGGGATTTGCGAAAGCCGGTTATCCGCAGCACCTCCGGATTGTCCTCGGAATTGCGAAGCCGATAGCGGCTGTCGTGCTGCTGTTGCCGGGATTCGCGTTGCTGAAGGAATGGGCCTACGCGGGTGTGACCTTCGCTCTAGTGATGGCGACCATCTCCTCCTACTTGTCCGAGGGCGGAGCGAAATGGATTCTGCCGCTGGCGCTCCTGACTCTGGTGGGCGTCTCGTATTTCACCAGGCCTCCGAGCCGCCGACTAAGTGCCACCAAGCACGACCTTGCGGCGCAGCCCTAGCGAACGGTGATCACTCCGGTCATCCCGACTGCGCGATGGGGCGTGCAGTAGTACGGATACTTTCCGGGTTTGATCTTCGCAAAGGATACCGTGAAGGTGTCGCCCACATTTGCCTTCAGATCGCCGGTTAGTGAGCTCGTCTTGTCCCCCATGTTCGCATCCAGCTGCTCCCTCATGTCCGCGGGAATGCTCTCGGTGTCGAAAACGACGTTGTGCGGCGCGCCGGAGGTGACGACGAATTTCACTGCGTCTCCCGACCCGATGGCGAGGTGTGCCGGGCTGAACCGAAAACCCTTCTCGTCGCCAAGCATCCTTACGACGTGTGTGGTTCGCGGAACAGGCGAAGGCGCAACGGAGTTTGAAGGGAGCGGAACGCCGGCTCGACCTCCGGCCAACCCGAGAATCAACGCAAAAAGAAAACTTCCGCGGTTATTGAGTGCATACATCTGCTGAGACCTCGCGCTTATAGTCGTCTGTCGGCTATGTGAGTCAGACGAGCAACTGGCGCGCCAATACCTCGTCGATTACCGGCTTCTACGCGGTTGTCGCCGCCTGACCAAGGACGGGGCACCCAGTCGCAGCAGAGAAACGAGGATCAAGCCGAGCGTCGTGCCCAGAGTATTCAGGACAACATCGTTGACGTCGGCAAGTCGATAGCTCCCCCATGCCCTCGAAACGTACTGGAGGACCTCGATGCTGACTGACACGGCGATCGCGATTTCTATCGCCTTCCAGAACCGAAGACGCGGCCAGGCAAGAGGCAGCAGGAAGCCGAGGGGGATGAACAGCAATACGTTCCCCTTTGCGTTGTACATGCAGAAAAAGCGGGCTCTCGAACCGGTGGGGAGGCTCGGGGAAGAACAGGTCAGCGATGCCAGATTGGGACGAAGCTCAACTCCCGTCGTAGCAATCGAACCATGGTTGGGTGTGAGCGTCGCCGCCGCCAGGCCGGAGAGATAGAGCACGAAGATCAGGAGCAGCATTTCTCGGCGGAACGACAAAGGTTGCCGGAGAGCCCGCAGCCGATAGAACCGAAACACCAGCCAGCAGGGAACTGCGATAGAGCTCACGACAAAAAACGGCCAGAGAATGCTGCGATAGACAAGAAACGGGTAGAGCAAGTGGCGTAGCATTTGGCGGATGGCGGCTTGTTTGACTAACTACGCCTGGCGGCGATTGCCAGATTCAACTGAGGTAAACGCCAATGCGGCTCACTGTTCGCGCCCGTATAGTTTGATGGTGATTCCATCGCCGCCTGCGAGAGCGTCCTCGACCACCAGCCTCACTCGCCTCACCGAAACTGGCTCAAAGCGATCGAGCTTCGTGTAGCCGATGGTCGATCCGCGGGAGAGCACCTTCCACTCGCGATCGGCCGCGCCATAGAGTGTGTATCGCGCGACATTCTGTCCCCCCGCGATGTCCTCCTCGAGCCGAGCGAGGCCAATGTCCGCTGCACGCGGCAAATCCAGTGTCAACTCCGCGCTGCGCGGACCAGTCGCTGAAAATGTGCGACGCGCATTTCGCGCGAGGTCGTGCTCGAACAGGGACGTGAGTCTGGCGCGGAATCCGGCGAGACGTGCGATGTCGGTGGAGTGGAGCCGGCCCTCTCTCGTCGGCGGAACGTTGAGCAACAGCTTCCCGTTATGACCCACCGACGAGAAATGCAAACTCTCGAGATCGTCCACCGTGCGCACCTTCTCGTCCTCGGCGGGGTGATAAAACCACCCCGGTCGAATGGAAACGTCGACTTCGGCTGGTCGCCAAACCGTGCCCTCGCGATCGCCGTGCTGTAAAGCATCAGTCACACCGGGCGCGTCGACGCCGGGAAAGGGAACTGCTGCCGGATTCATCGTCGACCAGTTTGGGTCGCCGGCGACGCCCTTCTCGTTCCCACACCAGCGCACGTCCGGACCCGCGTCGGAAAACATCACCGCGTTCGGCTGAAGCTTTCGCACCAGACCGAAGAAGCGCGGCCAGTCGTATGCCTGCTTCCTCCCGTTCGGACCTTCGCCATTGGCGCCGTCGAACCAGACCTCGGCGATCGGACCGTAGCGAGTCAGAAGCTCGGTGAGCTGATCGCAATACAGATCGTTGTACTTCGGCGAATCGCCGTACGCCGGATTGTTGCGATCCCACGGCGACAGGTAGAGACCCGCCTTCAATCCTTCCGCGTGACACGCGTCAACGAATTCGCGGACGACGTCGCCCGTACCCGAGCGCCACGGGCTCGCTGCCACGGAATGAGTCGTCGTGCGAGTGGGCCAGAGGCAAAACCCATCGTGATGCTTTGCGGTGAGGATCAATGCGCGAGCGCCGGCACTGCGCGCGGAGCGAGCCCACTGGCGCGCGTCGAGGGCGGAAGGCGAAAAGATCGAAGGATCCTCGCGACCGTCGCCCCACTCGCGATCGGTGAAAGTGTTCACACCGAAGTGAAGAAACAGCGCCAGCTCGTCACGCTGCCAGGCGAGCTGGGATCGGGACGGACGCGGATGTGCCGGCTGCGCTACAGTTCGCCCGCGCGATCCGAGCGACGACGCGACCAACGCGCTCGACGTGACCTGAAGAAACGAGCGGCGATTCACCGTGACGGAACCAGCAGCGGCCGAGGTTGCAGACGCTATTTCGCCACGACGTGAAACGGGACGGCAACATGAAACTTGAAGGCGCCATCCCGATCGACCTCAAGCTTCAACTCTCCCGCCGCGTCGGGCGTGAACTCGAAATCCGCCGTTTCGCCGCTCGCGACATAAGTGGTGCTCGGTCGCACCGTCGCCTGCTCCGGCGGCAGGGTAAACCCGTCCTTGGCGACAGCGCGCCACGTCAGCACAGAGGAGTCTCGAACCAGCCGCACCGGCACGTGTTGATGGTAGATCGCGATGTCCGCGACCCGGATCCGATAAGTGGTACCGACACGAACGACTCTTACAGGTGGCGTCGCCGACCCGTTGACGCGGAAGATCGCGTGCGGGCCGTCAGATATCATGACTAACACCTCCCGCGCCGGGTCCCACTGCTCCCCAGGTTCGAGCACAACGAGCGGGCCGACCAGGCCGCCGTACTGCTGTCGCATATCGTTGAAGTGAGTGTGGTACATGAAAGTGCCCGCTCGCTTTGGGGTGATGTGCACTTCGAAGCTCGACCCCGGTCGAATCGCCGGTTCCGTCGCTCCGGCGCTGCCACTCCAACCCGCGAAGCCGTCGTAATAACTCTCCAATTCGATTCCATGCCAGTGCACGCTGGTCGGCTCCGGCGTTCGGTTGATCACCTCGATGCTCGTCGGCTCGCCCCGAGTGAGGAGCAAGAGCGGTCCCGGGCTTTCCAGCGAGTCGCGCCGCGGCTCTGCGCCACGCTGCAACACGTAGCCCCACCGCCGGGCCGAATCGCCGGCGACGGAGTCTGATTGCACGAAGAGGCGCAGCCGCTTCGCCGCGTGCCACGGCCGTGCGGACTTCGCTTTGCCATCTACACTAATACCGAGTACGAGCCCGTTCATACCCGTTGTAGCATGGCGATCGGGATCGCCGTGATCGTGTGAGTCCGGATACTCGATCTCGTTTGGGTCGTCGACCTGCGGCAGTTTTGCGTTGTGACTGGCAAGGTGACAGTGGAAGATCCAGTTTCCCGGCCGGTCCGGCGACCAGGTTAGCGCTCTCGTGTCGCCTCCGAATTTCATGGTTTCGGTCACGACCATGCGCCTTTGCGACGGCGCGTAGATCGAATCGACGCTCGGGTCGGCACTGCCTGCCGCGTCTACGCGGAAGTAGAACCCGTGCAGGTGCATCGGATGCGATTGGAAAGTCGTGTTGATGATCCGCCAGTGGATCGTGTCGCCCACGGTGTAATGCAGGTGTTCGGTGTACGGCCATGAGCGTCCGTTGATTGCGGTGAACTCCCGGCCAGGCATGCCTCGGTGGTCGTTCCGAATCGGCGGTGCCTGATCGACCGTTTCGGTTAACACGAAGATCCGATCCTTTGGAATCGGTCCCGGCGGGTCGACGATGAACGCGCCGGTCAGCTGCGAATCGAAACGTGGGCGCATAAGTCCGTGCTTATGGGCCGGGAGAGGAAGCGGAACGTTGCGCTGCCATTCGGCCAGCGTCGCCCAGTATTGGTACGTACCTGGTTTCGCGCGCGAGAACGTGACTTCGCGCGACGTCCGCGGCAGCAGGATGAGCGAGTCGACCGCCGGATTACGATCGCTCAATCCGCGGACGATGAGGGTGTCGTCGAACGTATTCCGAATCACTGCGTGAATCGGTGTTCCGACGTGTACGCGAACCAGCGGCGCCGGAATCGTGGGGGTCTTTCCTTCTTCAGCGAAGGCGGCGACGGTGAGGCCAGGATCGCTGTCTCCGAGAAAATGCCACGCGACTGTGGCGAGAGTCAGCCGGAGCACGAGAGTATCGCCGACGTACGTGCCGGCCGCTGTCCGGTTGTCATTCGCCGCGACAGCTGTGGGCGCGCCAGCTGGAACAACCCGGCCGGCAGGGTTTGCGGCCGCTGTTAGCACCATGCTAAAGGCAACGAGAGCGGCGGCTCCAATCGTCAATGAAACTCTACCGCGCATGACTCTGAGTCCGAGAAAAGTCGTCCAACTTTATCGCTCGGCATCACGAGAGACAAGAAGCGGCGGTTAGTACTGCACCGGCACGAGACTACCCTCTGAGAACGTCCTCAAACGGGGCGGTGCCGGCCTCCGTGTCGCCCGACGGAAAGCGATTCGTGGTCGTGCTGTCGTCCGGCAGGTGATGAGGTGATTCCGCTAGACACGTGCGATCGGCGACGCAGAGGAACCCCGTCCTCGCGTCCAGCGTAAAAAGAACAGCAGCGCGATCGGGAAGCCGATCCCCAGAATGGTTGTGAGCACCGACATCCTCGGTGCAGCGACGGTGATCAGTGCGAAGGCGGCCAGGCAAGTGATGGCGCCGACATTCGCCCGCATCGCGGCCCGCGAAGACTGACGCAGCAGCCCGATTCCTGCGGCGAAGAGTAGCGCGCCCGCGAGGAGTCCGAGTATCCCGGCAGTCAGCGACAGGCCATCGTGGTTTCCGATGCCGCCGGCCCACCCTTCAATGAGCGCACTCGCTGCCAAAACGATGCCAGTCAGCATCGCCAGAATCGCCATCGTCTTCATGTTGCTCTCCCTGGTGTAAATGTGGTTCCATCGAGCCCGTGCTCCCTCTATCCGCAGGGCAGGTGCGCTGCGCACCACGTCCCAAACCGTCTCCGCCCAAAGTCGGACCGCAGAATCCGCGGCATCTCGGCGCTGATCGCGGAAGAGCTGCTCCATCTCGCGCCCGTAGGCCGAGCGGAATTCGTCCGGGTACGCGCGGAGGAGAAACCGATATATGGTTTCGTGGGCGCTCATGCCCGCGCTGGTCCAATGAGCTTCTTCTGCCGGGCAGCTCGCACCATGAGCTCCAGCCGCCTGGCTTCGGCGCGCGCGACAGTCAAACCACGTTTCGTGATCCGGTAGTAGCGGCGTCGCTCATCTTCGGTCCCCGCGTCAGCGCGTTCTCCGGATTCCTCGACCAGTCCAATCTCGAGCAACCGCTTCAACGTTCCGTAGAGCGTGCCCGGCCCCAGCCGCACCCCGCCTTCCGAGCTCTCCGCGACCTCCTTCATGATCGAGTAGCCGTGGCGCTCGCCACCGGCTAACGCCAGAAGGATCTGAAAGGTTGACGGTGTCAGCGCCGGCGCCGCGACGTTTGTGTCTTTCTTCGCCATGCCCTATCCGGGTATTCCCGTAATATTACGTCAGTCGATATATCGATAGACGATATAGAGGCAATGTACGCAATTTGCAAAGGCTGTCAAGCGAATTTGCTCTGCAACCTCGATATACACCGACAATCTGTACCTGAGAAACTGCCCCGCCTATGACCCTGGTGAGCGAAGCTGCATCCTCGTGTGGTAGACGGCGGCGACGGGCTGCCCGTTTTGAAGTCCTGGCCTGAAAGTCGAGGCTTCTATGTACTTGTAAAGCACGTCCTGATTGGCGGCGGCCGCTGATCCCACGGCCTTGAACGTCGACATGAGAGGCATGCCGTTGGGCTCGATCATGACGTCGATGTCAACGCTTTGCGGAACAGTGGGATTCGGGAGGCTCAGTCCTGCCAGGGAACCCCGCGTCAGGAGTTGAGGCGGACTGATCTGGACTGGTGCTGGATAGCTGTAACACCCTGCCGCGAGGATCAGAGCCATGCTGGCGGCGACTACGCGTGATCTACTCACTGTTTATCTCCTTGAGAGCGGGCGGATGCATCCCGCCAGAGGAAGAATAGGAGCAGCGATTCCCGGTTCCATAACACCTTAGACTGGAACACCGGTATTTTTCTTCGCTGAGGCCCTGTTTCCAATCTCAGCGGAGTAGCTCGAGTGAACGACGAGTCATCATCAGAATCCGGCTTGACGCGCCGCGGTTTTGTGACGCGCGCCAGTCGTGCCGGAATCGCCCTGGCAATGCTGCCACCAGACCTGCGCGCGATGCTGCGGCCCTTGCTCGACGAGCCGTCGGCAGAACGCCTCGATCACGGAATCCTCAGCGCTCCAGTCGCACCCGATCTCTTTTCCGGACTCCGCTGGCGGATGATCGGGCCGTTTCGCGGTGGACGCGTTGCCGCCGCGACCGGAGTTCCCGGTCGCAGCAACGAGTTCTACTTCGGCGCCGTCAATGGCGGCGTCTGGAAAACCATCGACGGTGGTCGGGTCTGGTTCCCGATTTTCGATGGACAATCCACCTCGTCGATCGGTGCGATCGCCGTGGCACCGTCGGATCCGAACATCGTCTTCGTCGGCAGCGGGGAATCGACGCTTCGCGACTCGGTTGGCTTCGGCAACGGCGTGTACAAATCGGTCGACGCCGGAAAAAGCTGGACGCACCTCGGTCTCGACGAGACCCACCACATCGGCAAGATCGCCATCGATCCGCGAAATCCGAACAACGTCTTCGTCGCGGCAATCGGGAAACTCTACGCCGCCAACGCCGAGCGTGGCGTGTATCGCTCCCGCGATGGCGGCCGCACCTGGTCGAAAATACTCGGCGACGAGAACGTCGGCGCCGTAGAAGTCGTCATCGATCCGTCGCACTCGCAAGTCATTTATGCCGGATTGTGGAACACGCGCCGTCCGCCGTGGTTCACTTACGCTCCCACCAATGGCCCGGGTGGAGGAATCTTCAAGTCGACCGATGGAGGCACGACCTGGAATCGTTTGTCCAACGGACTCCCTCAAGAGGGAATCGGGAGAACCGGCATCGCCGTTTCGGCGACGAATCCGAATCGCGTCTACGCAATCGTGGATTGCCTGCTGCCCGACGCGCCGCCGCAAAAGGAGCCGCCACTCGGCACTCCCGTTCCAATCCCATCGCCCGCCGGCGCCGCACCATCGTCGCCACCTCCCGGTCAAGGCGGATTCTTCCGCTCGGACGATGCAGGCGCGACCTGGACGCGACTCTCGAATGATCCCGCGCTGTGGGGACGCGGCTGGTACTTCGAGAAGATCGCCGTCGATCCAACGGATCCGGACACCGTCTACGTTCCCAACGTCGCCGTCAACCGGACGACGGACGGAGGGAAGACGTGGGTGGTGCTGCGCGGATCACCGGGCGGCGATGATTATCATCAGCCGTGGATCTCGGCGAGCGATCCGAACACCGTGATCGTCGCCAGCGATCAAGGTGCGATTATCTCGCGCAACGCGAAGGCCCGGGATCCGCGAGACGTGACCTGGACGTCGTGGCTGAATCAACCGACCGCGCAGATCTATCATCTGTCTATTGATGGCCGGTTCCCGTACTGGGTGACGGGCGCGCAGCAGGATTCCGGCGCAATCGCCGTGCGCTCACGCGGCAAGTTCGCGCAAATCTCGGAGCACGACTGGGAACCGATCGCTCCCGGTGGCGAGAGTGGTTACACCGCGGGAGATCCGCTGCATCCCGGCGTCGTCTATGGCGGCGACGGGCAGCGCTGGAACCTGGATACGAATATTCCCGTTGAAGGGACGACGAGTCCCACCGCGCCCGAGCCGGCTCGCAGCGACTGGACGCAGCCGCTGGTTTTCTCGAGAGCCGACAAGAAATCCCTCTACTACGCGAACCAGTTCGTATTCAAGACTACCGATGGCGCGAAGACATGGACCCGGATCAGTCCGGATCTGACGCGTACGGAAATTGTGATTCCCCCGACCCTCGACGCCGCCGCTGCCGCCGCCGTCGATCGCAATGGGAAGCG
>JBJMOT010000036.1:0-10388 GCA_045803585.1 Gemmatimonadaceae bacterium | reverse complement strand
CGGCTCACCAACCGATCCAAGTAAGCGCAGCTTCGAGAGATCGTGCTTCGCCGGCCAATCGTCGCCCCATTTCATGAAGGCGCGAATCGCCGTCGGAGCGGTGTAGAGAATCGTGACGCCATGTCTCTCGCAGATGTCCCAGAAGCGATCGCGCTGCGGCCAGTCTGGCGCTCCTTCGTACATCACGCACGTTGCTCCGTTGGCAAGCGGACCATACACGAGGTACGAGTGACCGGTTACCCAGCCGATGTCCGCCGTGCACCAGAAGACGTCGTTGTCCTTGAGGTCGAACACCATCTTCGTGGTAGACGCGACCCCGGTGAGATAACCACCGGTGGTGTGCACGATCCCTTTCGGCTTTCCCGTCGTGCCCGAGGTGTACAGGATGTAAAGAACGTCTTCCGCGTCCATCACCTCAGGCTCGCATTTCTCCGCGGCGTCCTTCATCAGGTCGTGCCACCAGAGATCGCGCCCGGATTTCATCGTTATTTCGGTCTTCGGCGGCGCCTTTGCGCTGGCCGCGCCGGCAACCTGCACCCGCCCGGTGCCCGAGAGATCGCGCTTTACCACAATCACGTGCTCGATCGATTCGGTGCCCTCGAGAGCAGTGTCGGAATTCTTTTTTAGCGGGACGACGTTGCCGCGGCGGTAGCCGATGTCGGAGGTGATCAGCACCTTGGCGCTGGCGTCGTTGATTCGATCGCGCAGCGAATCCGGCGAAAACCCGCCGAATACCACCGAGTGAATGGCGCCGATTCGCGCGCAGCCGAGCATCGCCACGGCGGCTTCGGGAATCAGCGGGAGATAGATCGCGACGCGGTCTCCTTTGCTGACGCCGAGATTCTTGAGGACGTTGGCGAATTTCTGAACTTCGCGATGCAGCTCGCGATATGTGACAGTGCGACAATCGCCCGGCTCACCTTCCCAGATCAGCGCCGGCACATCGGCGCGCTTGCCGGTGACGTGTCTATCGACGCAATTCGCCGCAACGTTCAGCTTCCCGCCGATGAACCATTGGGAGTGGGGCGGCTTCCATTCGAGAACCTTTGTCCACGGCTTTATCCAGTCGAGCTGCTGCGCCTGCTCGGCCCAGAACGCTTCCGGATCACGGCTCACCTTCTCGTAGATATCCGCTGAAGAAACGTTTGCCTGACGAGTGAACGCCGGTGGCGGCGGGAATTTGCGGTTTTCCTCGAGAAGGACGTCGATGTCGCTCATTGGTCGCGGAAAGTAGTCGTCGCTGGTGCGAGTGGATTAGCGAAGGATACGCCGTTTTGCGTCGCTCTCGCCAGAGTGGCAACTTCTAGGCGAATGTCCTCCAAAATCTCACCCGGCGGAGCGCCGATCGTCGAAGTCTCCGAGCTCACGCGCGAATTTGGGCGGCGCCGCGCGGTGGCAGGCGTCACCTTCGCGCTGGCGCCGGGGGAATGCCTGGCTCTCTTCGGACCAAATGGAGCTGGGAAGACAACGCTGCTTCGAGTGCTGGCTGGCCTGCTCCGCCCAACCTCAGGGGATGCCCGGATCTCAGGCATCAAGCTGCCGGGGGGACCGGCAGCGCGAGCACGGGTCGGGCTGATTTCGCATCACAACATGCTCTACGAAGCGCTCTCGCCGCGCGAAAACGTTGCCTTTGCGGCGCGGTTGTATCAGGTCCGCGATGGAGCCAGGCGAGTCGAAGAGTCTTTGCAAAGGATGTCGATGCTGGAGCGCGCCGATGCGCCGGTTCGATTGCTTAGTCGCGGAATGCAGCAGCGCGTCTCGATCGCGCGGGCAATGGTGCACTCTCCCCAACTTGTCCTCGCCGATGAGCCATACAGCGGACTCGACGAGAGTGGAGCGCGCGCTCTGACTACTCTGTTGCGCGACCTGCGCGACGCCGGCACGGCGGTCATCGTAGTTACTCACAATCTCGCCGAGGGACTTTCGCTCGCCACCCACGCAGCGCTGATGCAACGTGGACAGTTCATCCGCTACGACGCGACCGACCGGATCGATGCCGCGACGTACGCAAATGCCTATCGGCAGGCGGTGTCGGGTGACTGATACTCTGCGTGACGCGTGGGTGATCGCCCGAAAAGATCTGTCGATCGAATTCCGAACGCGCAGCGCCTTTTTCTCGGCCGTCGTTTTCGCATTGCTCGGACTGGTGATCTTCTACTTCGCCTGGGACCCGACAGCGGTCAGTGTCACCGATCTCGCACCCGGAGTGTTGTGGGTGATCTTCACGTTCTCCGGATTGCTGGGTCTCCACCGTTCGTTTGGCGTCGAGATCGCGGATCACGCCATCGATGGCTTGCTCGCGTCGCCCGTGAGCAGGGAATCGATTTTTCTGGGGAAAGCGATTGCCAACCTGATCTTTGTGATCGCCGTCCAGCTTATCGCGATTCCGGCGCTGGTCCTATTCTACAACCTTCCGCTCGGCGACGTTCTTGCGCCGCTGATCGCGATCGCGCTTCTTGCGGCGATTGGACTGGTCGCGGTCGGCACATTGTTCAGCGCGATGGCGGTCAATACCAGACTCGCCGAGCTGTTGCTACCGATGCTTTCACTTCCTTTCTTCGTTCCGATTGTGATTGCGGCATCGCAATCGACGGCGAAACTCCTTAGCGGACGACCGGCGGCGGAGGGAGGCGCGTGGATCAAGCTTCTGCTCGCGTTTGATATTGTGTTCGTTGCGCTGTGCACTCTCGCGTATCCGTTCACGGTTGATGATTAGAGCTTATGTCGTCTGGTGGCTCAAAGCATTTACTACGTTCAGTTGCAGTTAATTAAATTTGACCTGCACATGCCCCTCAATTTCAAATGAAGATCTCCTTGCTCCCCGTCACTGCGGGCGCGGCGGTGCTTGCGACAGTTATCCGAGCGGCGTTCTTCACTCCGCTCGAGGCGAAGCAGGGAGCAGCGCAAAAGATATTCTACCTGCACGTTCCCGCGGCGTGGGTTGCGTTCCTCGCCTTCTTTCTAGTCGCGGTCGCCAGCGGAGTCTACCTCTGGTTGCGCGATGTGCGTCTCGATCGCTTCGCTGAGAGCTCGGCGGAGGTCGGAGTTGTTTTCACGACGGTGGTATTGATCACCGGTCCGCTTTGGGCCAGACCCATTTGGGGCACCTTCTGGGCGTGGTGGGATGTGCGCCTGGTATCCACCCTTTTTTTGTGGTTCATCTACGTGTCCTACCTGGTGCTTCGCGGGGCGATCGATTCGCCGCCGCTCCGGGCGCGCTACTCGGCCGTGCTCGGCATCCTCGGCGCCTTTCTGATTCCATTCATTCATCTCAGCGTGTACTTGTTCGCGACGATGCATCCGATGCCGATCGTGGGAAAGCCGAGCAAGCCGTCACTGCCCAATGAGATGCTGCTCACGCTTATGCTTTCGCTGGCGAGCTTCACTCTGCTGTATTTCGCGTTCCTTCGATCCCGATATGCACTCGCCACCGAGCGTGATGCGTTCGCAGATACTGTGATCCACGATGCCTGAGACTTCGGTGTACTACCACATCGCCTACACCATTGCGCTCGGGATCTATGCTGCGTATGCGCTGAGTCTGTACGTGCGCAGAAGCAAACTGAGACGGCGATAGGTGGCCGATCTCGATCTCGAGGCAGCTGCGCCGAGCGAAATCTCGGAGGCCGTCAACGCGCGGATCCTCGCGGTTTCGGAGGATCGGATAGCGGGTTTCGTCGAAGAGCCGTTCGCGGAGATCGCGTCGTCTGCCGGACTTTCTGAGGACGTTGTGATCGAGCGGCTACGCGCGATGCTCGCCGCCGGAGTCATTCGTCGGATCAGACAGACGCTGATGGCGACCAATCTCGCGCCGGGCGCGCTGGTCGCGTGGCGGGTTCCGACGGAGAGGCTCGATTTGGCGTTCAGGTTCATGGCGGACGACGATCCGTTTTCCGGCCACGTCGTCATCCGATCGACCGACACCGATACTCCTGGCTCAGTGTACAAGCTGTGGACTACGCTGAAGGTGCCACAGGGGTTTTCAATAGAACGCCACTGCGAGTTCCTGGCGAGCGCGGTTGGCGCGGGTGCATTTCGCGTGATGCCCGCCAAGAGACTTTTCACTCTCGGGGTGGGCCACGTTCGGCGTCGCGGGATGGAGCCTGGCTCGCGCAGCGAGGAGCCGGGTCGCGTGATGGATACCAACATCGTTGAGTTGTCTGCCGAGGAGTGGCGGGTTCTCACCGCGCTGAAGCGAGAGCTGAACGTCGACGAGATTGGTCCGTCACTCTGGTCGCGTCGCGCGACCGAGACGGACGTGCCCCTCGACGAGTTTCTTCGCGTAGCGAGATCCTTGAGCGAGCGCGGCGTGATCGGCCGGTTCTCGACTTTCCTCGAGCACGTGAAACCATCGGCATCGGGCGAGCGCGTGACGCGATACAATGCGCTCTTCCACTGGCGGGTTCCCGAGGGGCGTGAGATCGAAGCCGGACGCGAAGTTGGTCGCCACCACATTCTCACCCACGCATACTGGCGCGAGGGCGGACCGGAGTTCGCCAACGTCAACATCATGGCCGTCGCCCACGGCACCGAGAAGCAGCTCGTACTCGAGCACAAGGCCGCCATTGATAAGCATCTCGATGAAATTGGAATTCCAGTTCTCTACACCAACGTGTTCTGGGGCGGGCGCAGCGAGATCAAGCCTTCGGAGATATCGCCAGTCGAATACGCGAAGTGGGCCATGCGCGTCGGTCTGAACACAGCGGGCGGCGCGAGTCGGGCGTGAGCGAAGGAAAAGTTTTCTTCGTTGGTGCGGGTCCCGGCGACCCGGAATTGATAACCGTCAGAGGCAGGCAGCTGATCGAGTCCGCTGATGCGGTCGTCTACGACGCTCTCGCCAACTCGGCGTTACTGCCGCCAGGCGCGCGCGAGACGGGGAGACCAGAGCTTTACTACGTCGGCAAACGCGGCGGGGCCAAGGATTCGGTCAGTCAGCAGGAGATCAATGAGCTGCTGGTCAGACTGGCTCGGGAAGGGAAACGGGTCGTTCGCCTAAAAGGCGGAGATCCCTTCGTATTCGGTCGCGGCAGTGAAGAAGCGCAGGCGATGAATGATTCCACGGTTGGGTTCGAAGTCGTGCCGGGAATCACTGCCGGAATCGCTGCACCCATGTACGCCGGTATACCGGTGACGCACCGCGGCCTTTCGACATCGGTGACTTTCGTCACCGGCCATGAGGATCCTTCCAAGCCACACAGCCAGACGAATTGGTCAGCGCTCGCCAAATCCGGTGGGACAATCGTTCTGTACATGGGGGTGAAGACGCTGTCGAACATCACCCGCGCGCTGATCGAAGGCGGGATGCCGTCCGAAATGCCGGCCGCGGCTATCCAGTGGGGGACGCACCCCAAACAGCGAACCGTCGTCGCAACACTTGATACCATCGCGTCGAAGGCCGTCGAGCAGAACATCGCCGCGCCTTCCATCATCGTAATCGGGTGGTCGGTCGTGCTGCGTGACGAGATGAATTGGTTCGAGCAGCGGCCGCTGTTCGGGAAGCGTATCGTCGTCACCCGCGCGACGCAGCAGGCGCACGCCTTGAGTGACAAGCTGCGAGACCTCGGCGCTGATGTGCTCGAGATGCCAGCAACTCAGATTGCGCGCCTCGATCTCTCGCCTTTGCGCGAAGCGATCCGCGATCTCTCCCGGTTCCAATGGCTCTTCCTGACCAGCCAGAACGCGGTTTCCATCTTCTGGGAGCAGCTACTCGGCGAGTCCAAAGATGCCCGAGCACTTGCCGGACTCAAGATCGCGGCGGTGGGTCCTGCGACGGCGGGCGCGCTGCTCGAGCACGGCATCGCAGTGGATGTGATTCCTGACCGGTTCGTCGCCGAGGGGCTGCTCGATGCGCTCCGTGAGCGGGATGACATCGCGGGAACGCGGGTCCTTTATGTGACATCCGAAGGCGCACGTGAGGTGCTCCCCCGTGGCCTGGAGGAGATCGGGGCCGACGTCGATGTCCTCGAGTGCTACCGGTCGATCATCGACGGCCGGGGGGCAGCGAAGCTGGTTCGTGCCATCGAAGGTGGAACAGTCGACCTGGTGACCTTTACTTCAGGATCGTCGGTGAAGGGCTACGTCGATGCCGTCGGGGACGAGATCGCGACGCGAGTGCCCGCCGCGTCGATCGGATCGCAAACTTCGGAAGGCGTCCGCGAAGCCGGCATCGAGCTGAAGATCGAAGCAAAGGAAGCAACCATCGACGGACTTGTCTCGGCAGTGCTCAGTGCCTTCTAAGAGCAGCTCCAATCCTGACGTGGTGAGAATCGGCACTCGGGCCTCGGAGCTCGCGCTGCGTCAGGCGCGACTGGTGGAAGCCGCGCTTCTTGGGGGTGGGATCATCGCCGAGCTGGTGACATTCAAGACGACGGGTGACAAGAAGCTGGATCAGCCGCTCAGCGAGATCGGCGCGAAGGGACTGTTCACGCGCGAGCTGGAGATTGCGCTGGCGAAGAACAAAATCGATTGCGCTGTTCACTCGCTGAAGGACCTGCCGTCTGAATCTCCCGACGGGCTCGAGATAATAGCGCAGCTCGAGCGCGAGGATCCGCGGGACGTGCTGGTGGTGAACCGGCAGACCGGCGTCGACAATCTCGACGAACTTCCGGCGGGCTCACGGGTCGGGACGTCGAGCCTGCGTCGGCGAGCGCAGCTACTCGCGCGTCGCCCCGATCTCGAAGTGGTGGAGCTGCGTGGGAATGTCCCGACCAGACTCAGCAAGGTCGAACAAGGGAGCGTCCACGCCGCGGTTCTCGCCGCCGCCGGACTGATTCGCCTGGAGGTCCAGCGTCGCATCACCATGTTTCTCGAGCCGCCCGAATGGCTGCCGGCAGCGGGGCAGGGAGCCATCGCGATTCAGGTGAGAAGCGACGACGCCCGCATGAAAGCCGTCCTCGCCCCGCTCAATCACGAAGGCACGTCGGTGGCGACGCGCGCTGAGCGGGCCTTTCTGGCCGCGCTCGAGGGCGGATGTCAGGTGCCGATTGGAGCGCTGGTCAGCGTAGTGGACGGCACGCCTACATTATATGGTATGCTCGCCGATTTGAGCGGGCGACATATCGTTCGCGGCTCACGCACGCTCGACGCGCTCGATCCGGAGTCGACTGGTGAAGCGCTGGCCGCGGAGATCCGTTCCCGGGGCGGGGCGAGTTTGCTGATCGAGCTTCGCCAGCTTTCCAACGTTCCCGCTCCACAACCTGAATAGATGTCCAGCTTTCCGCAGTATCGGCCCCGCCGTCTCCGCCGCACGGCCGCACTCCGCAATCTCGTCCGGGAGACGCATCTGGCTCCCGCCCAACTCGTGCTCCCCGTTTTCGTGCGCGACGGTAAGAAGCTGCGCAAGGCGGTCGAGTCGATGCCGGGCATCAATCAGACTTCGGTAGATGAGATGCTGCGCGACGCTGAAGCAGCTGCGAAAGCAAAGGTCGGCGGCATCCTTCTTTTCGGCGTGCCTGAGACCAAAGACGCGACAGGCTCCTCTGCGTGGGACGATAACGGCGCCGTGCAGCAAGCGGTGCGTGTACTAAAAAAAGAAATTCCTGATCTGGTGGTGATCACGGATGTGTGCATGTGCGAGTACACCGACCACGGGCACTGCGGCGTCCTTCGGAACGGTGAAGTGGATAACGATGCCACTCTCGAGCTCTTGTCGCGCGCAGCTCTCTCTCACGCCGCCGCCGGCGCCGACGTGGTTGCGCCAAGCGACATGATGGACGGCCGGGTTGGGAAAATCCGCTCGACGCTCGACGCGAATGGGTTTTCTGATATCTCGATTCTCAGTTACGCGGCGAAGTATGCGTCCGCTTACTATGGCCCGTTTCGCGAAGCGGCCGAGTCGACGCCGAAGAGCGGTGATCGCCGTGGGTATCAGATGGATCCGGGCAACGCCGAAGAGGCGCTGCGTGAAGTTCGCGCCGACATCGCGGAAGGAACGGACGCAGTCATGGTAAAACCCGCCGGGCCATACCTCGATATCGTCGCGCGCGTGAAGCAGGAGACCGGATATCCGGTCGCAGCGTATCAGGTGAGTGGAGAGTACGCGATGATCTGTGCTGCGGCCGAGCGCGGCTGGATCGAAAAGGATCGTGTGATGATGGAGTCGCTGCTCGGGATTCGACGAGCGGGCGCGGATTTCATCGTGACGTATTTCGCGACCGAAGCTGCCCGCCAGCTATGACAGCAAAGAATCTCACCCATTCACGAATCCAATGAATTGTCGCGCGATTGTTTTGTTCTCAGCAGTCTTTTCTTCAGTCGTCACTACTCCAGGGACCATGTTGGCGCAGAGCTCGGCATCCACCACTCAAACACCATCCGACACGCAGGGTAAAATCGACACGCTTCCTCCCAAGACCGTTGTCGAAACCCCGTTCACGTTTCAGAGCGGGGCCCTCGTTTTACCTGGTACGCTCACGCTCCCAGCGAATCACAGTCATCCGCTTCCGGTTGCACTAATCGTCGCCGGGTCCGGTCCGACCGATCGCAACGGGAATTCCGCGGGGCCGCTCAAGGCGCAGAACAACTCGAACCTTTACGCGATTCTCGCATGGCAGCTGGCAAACGCCGGAATCGCCTCGGTTCGGTACGACAAGCGCGTGCTCGGCGAAAATCTCAAGAAGATAGATCTTCCGTCGATTTCGGTAGACGATTTTGTCGACGACGTAACAGCCGGCGCGCGGGCATTGGCGGCGGACCGGAGATTCTCGAAGGTCATACTGATCGGTCACAGCGAAGGCGCCGAGCTGGTATTGCAGGCGGTGAATCGCGGCGCACCGGCAGCCGGTATCGTGATGATGTCCGGCGCTGGAAGACCGATCATGAGCGTGATCCGGGAGCAGCTCTCGAAACAGCTTCCTCCCGAAGAACTCACCAAATGGGATTCGGCATCGGCGCGCTATCTTCGGGGCGAAGATCCCGGCGATGTCCATCCGGCGTTGCGGCAACTCCTGCTGCCAACCAACCTGAAGTTCATGCAGACGTGGGTGAAATACGATCCGCCGGCAGAGATCGCGAAGGTGAAAGTGCCGGTGTTGATCGTTCAGGGCGGCCACGATATTCAGGTCAGCGAGGCCGATGCGCGCGATCTGAAGGCGGCGCACCCGGCAGCGGAGTTGTTGCTGATTCCCGCCGCCAATCATGTTTACAGAGCGACAGCTACCGACGACAGACTTGCACAACTGAAGCTCTATACCGATCCGACGATTCCTGTCGTTCCGGAGCTCGCAACGGGCATCGTCGCGTGGATCGCTCGCTTGAAATAGCAAGGCCAGCCGCGGATTGACTCCGGCGGTTAACTTGTACGCTCCACCATGACGATCGACTAATGCGCTATAGGCAGTTCCCCGGAACCGACATGAAGGTGAGCGAAATCGGCTTCGGCACGTGGACGCTCTCCACCGGCTGGTGGGGCGAAAAGACCGATGAAGAAGCAGTCGAGATGCTGCGGATCGCGGAGTCGAAGTACGGCGTGAACTTCTTCGACACTGCCGATACTTACGGCAACGGTCGCGGGGAGCGACAGCTGGCCGAAGCGTTTCGCGGAAGGCGGGATGACGTGGTTTACTCGACCAAAATCGGTTACGACATCTATGATCCTTCCTCTCAGGCGGCGCGTCGCGGACAGAACGAGCTGCCCCAGAAGTTCGATGCGGACTATATGCGATTCGCGCTCGACAAATGCCTGGAGCGGCTGGAGACCGATCATATCGATGTCCTGCAGCTGCACAACATCAAGATGGAACACGTTCGCGATTCGGCGATCTGGCAGACGCTGCGCGAGATGAAGGACGAAGGGTTGATCGGCGTATGGGGCGCGGCGTTCGGACCGGCAATAGGGTGGCTCTATGAGGTCGTGGAGTTGTGCGAGCGCGAAAGCGACATCGGTACTATCCAGATGATCTGGAACATCCTTGAACAGCATCCCGGGACCGCGATGATCGAAGCGGCGCGCGAGACCGCGCCAAACTGCTGCTTCAATATCAGGGTGACGCACGCGTCGGGCATGCTGGAAGGCAAGTACACCGAAGACACCGTCTTCGCGGCGAACGATCATCGCCGTCATCGTCCGAGATCGTGGCTCACAAACGGCCTGAAAAAAATCCGCACGCTGGACTTTCTCACCACTCACATGACGCTTGGCCAGGCGTCCCTGAAATGGCTGCTGGCGGAGCCAACGGTGGTGACGACGCTGCCCAACATCTACGATTTCGGGCAGCTGGAGGAATTTGCCACGGCATCCGACAAGCCTGACCTGACTCAGTCTCAGATGCAGCGCGTCACCGAGCTCGCCTCGCACAATTTTGGCGTGGAGGAAGAGCCGATGAGCTACAAGGGCACCATGCAGCGGGTTACTGCTTGATCAACCTCTGGCACGAGCTGTCTCCCGGGAT
>JBJMOT010000035.1:0-18098 GCA_045803585.1 Gemmatimonadaceae bacterium | reverse complement strand
GCCGCCGAGCTTTCCGTCAGCGCTCAAAGACGGAGCATATTTGCGCCGTTCAGCATCCAGGCAGGAGTGGAGCATGGCGACCCGTCGCAGCCCGGCATCCTGCCAACCTTCGGAGTCTCGATCCCACTGCCAATTCTAAACCGCAACCGCGCTGGCATTGCCCAGGCCGAGGCGGAACGGGAGCGAGCCCGCGCCGAGCTGCAGTTGGTTCGGCTGGAAACCCAGACGGCGGTCGGCCGCGCGGATCGAGCGCGCAAACTGGCGCTGGAGAAAGTGCAGCGAGACAGGGCGCTCGTGGAAAGCGCAAGCCGAATTGCCGCGATGAGCCTGACAGCCTATAGGGAAGGGGCGCAAGGCCTGCCCGCGGTGCTCGAAGCGCAACGCAACGCTCGCGAAATCCTTACCCAGTACGTCGATGATCTCGCCGACGCGTGGATCGCCAGCGCGACGCTGCGTTTGTACAATCTCCGGGCCTCGGGCCAATGAGACTATTGCTGTGCACCGCGGTCATGCTGGCCACGCTCGGTTGTCGCGGATCTGACGCCGAGTCGGAGACAAAAGCTTTAGTGCAGGTCAAGACCGCGCGGGTTACCATCGCGCCCTTCGCGGAGATGATCAGCTCGATAGGTACTGTCACCGCGCGGGCCGGACACATCGCTTCGTTGAGCGCGCCGGCGCCGGCGCGCATCGCGGTCGTTCACGTTTCTCAGGGAGAGAAAGTGGGTGCTGGAGCCGCTTTGGTTTCCTTCGAGCAAGCACCGTTCGTGGCCGCAGCGCAGAGCGCCGAGGCGGCTCTTCTCGGCGCCGAGCGCAATTATGAAAGGGCGCGTCGTTTGGCGGACGCTGGTATCGTCCCGAAAAAAGATGCCGAGCAGGCAGCGACCGAGCTCGCCCAGGCCCGCGCTGCTGCAACCACCGCCCGTCGTACGGCGCAACTCGCGGTGTTGCGCGCTCCGATCTCCGGAGTAGTTACCAAGCTCAACGCGCCGCTGGGCGCGCAGGTCGATGTCTCCCAGCCGATCGTGGAAGTGGCGGACCTCGGCGCGGTGGACATCATCTTCAACGTTTCACCGTCGGATGCAGCCCGCGTTGCGCCCGGCGCTTCAGTGGCGCTGAGTGCAGGCGAAAGCGCCAAGGGCGAACCGCTTGGGGTCGGACACATCACGGACGTTGGCGGGACGGTCGACTCCGCCACGCGCAGCGTTGCAGTGCGGGCGGTTGCTCCGCCTGCAGCGAGACCACTGCGGATTGGTGAGACCATCTTCGGTCAGATCGCCACCGCCGTTCACCCGCGAGCGATAATAATACCGGTTGCCGCGCTCGTTCCCGAAGGTGACGGCTACAAGGTGTTTGTCGTTGGACCGGGAAACATCGCCCGCGAGCGAAAGGTCACTGTCGGGCGTCGAAACGAGACTACCGCCGAGATCATCAGTGGTCTCGTCGAAGGTGAGCTTGTTGTAACTGAGGGCGCGTATGGACTGGAGGATAGCGTCAAGGTAGCCCAGGCGAAGTAGTGAAATCACTTTTCGATTTGCTCGCCGCCCAGAGAAGGTTCGTTTACCTGCTCGTCGGTCTACTGAGCGCCGGCGGTATATACGCGGCGCTCCGGCTTCCCTCCGCGATCTATCCGGAGCTCGCGTTTCCACGGATCCTCGTCGTAGCAGAAGGGTCCTCCCTCGGCGCGCGTCAAATGCTCTTTTCGGTTGCGCGGCCGATCGAGGAAGCCGTGAGTATTGTGCCCGGCGTGACGCGTGTGCACTCGCGCACCATTCGTGGCGCGACCGAGATCAGCATCACTTTCTCGGACAACACCGACATGACCTACGCGCTGCAGCAGGCGCAGGCGCGGGTCAATCAGGTGCGGAATTCTCTGGCGGGCGACCTCGATATCGAGGTCGAGCGAATGACGCCGTCGCTCTTTCCGATTCTCTCGTACAACCTCGAGGGAGGAGATCCGGCCACGCTCTACGACATCGCGCGCTATCAGCTCAAACCGCTGATCTCGCGGGTACCTGGTGTGGGTCGAGTCGATGTTCAGGGCAGTGACGTCCGTGAAATAGAGGTGGTCGCCGATCCAGCCCGCCTCGCCGCGCAGCGTCTCACTTACGACGATCTCGCCACGGCGATTCAGAAAGCCACCGGTGTCACAGCGATCGGCCGGCTGCCGCAGGATTACAAACAGTACCTCATCGTCGCGGCGCAGGAAGCACATACCGCCGATGACATCGCTGGCATCGTAGTCGGTCACGGTCTGCGGGTGCGCGATGTTGCGGCGGTTACCCTCGGCACAGAGGATCATGTTCGCATCATTGCCGGCGATGGCAAGCCGGCTGCGTTGCTCAACATCACGCGTCAGCCAGGTGGCAACACTCTCGAGATTGTCGACAGCGTCGCCAGCCTGGCCCGGTCGGTGAAGACATCGTTGCCCGCGGGCGTGACACTCAAGCCCGTGTATGATCAGGGCGCCCTGGTCCGGGATGCGATGAAGTCCGTTCGTGATGCAATGATCATCGGAGCGATACTGGCGGTGATCATCTTGCTGCTGTTCCTGCACCACGCGCGCATCACCGCAATCAGTGCGTCTTCGATTCCTCTGACGCTCGCGATCAGCGTGTTCGCGATGTACCTGATCGGCCAGACATTCAATCTGATGACGCTTGGGGCTATGGCCATCGCCATCGGACTGGTGATCGATGATTCGGTGGTGATCACCGAGAACATTGTTCGCCACCTGCGGCTCAACGCCAATCGACACGAGGCGATTCGTGAAGCGGTCCAGGAGCTGATCTGGCCGGTGACAACCTCCACGCTCACGACTGTCGTCGTGTTTCTTCCGCTGCGGCTGCTCAAGGGTGTGGTGGGGCAGTTTTTCGCGGCGCTCTCGATCACGCTGACAATCGCCGTCCTGGTGTCCCTGGCGCTGGCTCTGACGATCATTCCCCTCATGGCGGATCAGTTCCTCACCGCCGAGGACGCGGAGGCGGACACTGATCAGGAAGGCATTCAGAGAAACCCAGCTGGCGCCAGCGGATTTCTGCGACGCGTGAGCCGTCGCCTCGACGACCTGTCGGTGCGCTATCGCGATTCGCTCGACGGTGTTCTGCACCACAGACGTTGGGTACTGATAACCGGCGCGGTTCTGATCGTCGCCGGAGTAGTTGCGCAAAGGTTCGTCGGCACGGGCTTTTTGCCCGAGATGGATGAAGGCGCATTCGTACTCGACTACTTCACGCCTGGAGGAACCGCGCTCGCGGAGACCGATCGCGAGATTCATATCGTCGAGCGCATTCTCGCCGAGACGCCCGAGATCGACGGTACTTCGCGACGGACAGGTGCCGAGCTCGGGTTATTCGCCACGGAGCAGAATACCGGAGACATTGTCGCGCGGCTCAGGCCGCCTGGTCAGCGCTCACGCTCGATCTTCGACGTCATCGATGACGTCCGGGTTAAGGTGGAGAGCGCCGTCCCGCGTCTGCGCATCGAGTTCGTACAGATCCTTTCCGATGTGATCAACGATCTGGCGGGTTCCGCGCGACCAGTGGAGATCAAACTCTTTGGTCCCGATCTCGAACGGCTGGAGGCATACGCGAGGAGCATCGATCCGAAGATCGCCGAGATCGAAGGGGTTGAAGATTTATACAACGGTGTCAGCGAACCCAGTTCCGAACTCGATATGCACGTCAACCAGGCCGAATCCAATCGGGTGGGATTGACGCCGCAGGATATTGCTGACGCGGCAATGGGGGCATTGCTCGGCGCGTCCGCCGGAGAGGTGCGTCTTGAAGACAGATCGATCGGCGTGCGAGTGCGAGCGCCCGACTCGGTTCGTTTTGACCGTAACGCATTGAACTCGCTGCCGATTGTGTCGACTCAGACCGGTGCGCCCGTCCCGCTCGGCACCCTCGCGACGTTCGAGCCAGTCGAGACGCGCGCTGAGCTCCTGCGCGAGAACCAGCAGCAGATGATTGCGATCACTTCGGATGTCAGCGGCCGTTCGCTGGGATCGGTAATAGGTGACGTCAAGAAAGTTCTCGCCGTACGACCTCCGCCGGCGGGCATCAGGCTCGAGCTGGGCGGCCAGTACGCCAGCCAGCAGGACGCCTTTCGCGGACTGCTGCTCGTTTTAGCGCTGGCAGCGGCGAGTGTCGTGGCGGTGATGGTTCTCCAGTTTCAGTCGTTCGTGGAAGCGCTGATCGTGCTTCTTGCGGCGCCGCTCTCGTTCGTCGGAGCGATCGGGCTCTTGCTGGTCACCGGTACTCCGCTGAACGTGTCGTCGTTCATGGGGCTGATTCTCCTCGTCGGCCTGATCGTGAAGAACGGGATCATTCTGCTCGATTTTACGCGGCACCGAATGTTGGATGGGCTCCCGCTGGAGCAAGCGATTGTAGAAGCGGCGCAAGTCCGGCTGCGGCCCATCCTTATGACTACGCTGTGCACGCTGTTCGGCTTGCTGCCGCTTGCACTGGGACTCGGTGCGGGTAGCGAATTACAAAAGCCCCTCGCGCTCGCGGTCATCGGCGGTCTCACCCTCTCGACTCCCATCACCCTCTACGTTGTGCCGACGCTCCTGGTGGCCATTCGCGGGCGCGGATACAGGCTGAGCCTCGCGCGGTAAGCATTGGCGCGTTGCCTTCTCGGCGCCAACCGACCTCTGTACCCAGACCCGCGTCAAACGCGCGCCGCTGCTACGTAACCCTACGTATTCGAGTCCGGAGTGCCAGCGGCTATCCTGCTGCGTCAACACACCCAGGAGAACCAACGTGCCGCGCCTCCCATCGCTCATTGTCGCACTATCCGCCGCAGCATTCTCATCTCAGCCACTAATCGCCCAGTCGATTGCAAAACCGTCTGTGGTCGTAATGGGGTTCGAATCAGGGACTGTCACCGCGCAGATACAGGATCGACGCGGATTCATGGCGATTCTCGCCGGGATGAATGGCGGCGAGCGGGAGAAGTACGATCCCTCTCAGCTCGGCGTCGGAATCGCGGACATGCTCGTCGAGAAGCTGCTGGAGACCAGAGAGTTTCGCCTGATGGAGCGAAAGGAATCGGGAACTCCGACGGCCCAATACGCAATCAGCGGGTCCGTGACCAAGTTTGGCTTCGAGGAAACGAACGTCGGTGGTGCGTTTGCGACCGTCGCAACAATGGGGCTCCTTGCCTACAAGCAGCATAAGACCGAGGTCGCTCTCACCGCCCGCGTAATCAACCTCGCAACCGGCGAAATCGTCGCCAGTTTCAGCAGCGAAGGAGTCTCCAACAAAGGCGGTGGTTTGAAGGTCGCCGGAATTGGCAGCGGAGGCGGCGGAGTGGGCGACTTCAGCAAGTCAAACTTCCGAGCAACCGCCATCGGCCAGGCGACCGGCCGCGCGGTCAACAATCTCGCGGAGAAGATCATCCAGCAGAAATCATCTTTCTGAATGTCTCGCGGCGGTGTCTGCGGAGCGCTGTCCTCTTAGTTTTAGCGCATGACCTCTCCGCAACTTCCACAATTGGTCGCGCATCCGCCGGAAACCCTCGAGGGTTGGTACGCTCTCCACCAGATCTTCCGGTTTCCGAAAGGCAAGCCCGAACTGGCGGCGCTTTCGCGAACCCTCGCTGGTCTTGGTGGACAGCTCACTCCAGCGCGGTCGACCAAGGGGAGTTCTGATGAAGTCAATTCAGCCGATGCTGGTTGGAGCTGCTTTGTCAGGTTGATCGGATCGAGCGCCGACATCATGGTGATCCACTTTCGGGACTCGCTCGATGCCATTGGAGAAGCCCAGCAGAAGATGGCGAGGTCATCGGCTGGCAAGTCACTCGTACTTGTTTACTCGTTTCTGAGCGTGACGGAAGCCGGGCTTTATCACATCACCGCCGATCTTGCACGGGCCGCCGAAGCGCGTGGCGGAAAAGTGGGAGACGCCGACTATGTTCGCACGCTCGCCGGTCGGGCGGCCGCGGAACGCGAAAGCGACCACGTTAAGCGGCGGCTGTACCCTCAGCGGCCGAACGACATGCCGTATGTCTCCTTCTATCCGATGTCAAAGCGTCGAGATCCCGGGCAGAACTGGTACGCTCTGACGCTCGAGGAGCGAAGCCGGTTGATGCATTCGCACGGATTGACGGGCCGCCGTTATGCTGGCCGAATCCAGCAAATAATCACCGGCGCGATCGGACTGGACGCGTGGGAGTGGGGAGTGACCCTATTCGGAAAGGATCCACTGGATTTCAAGAAACTCGTCACCGACATGCGGTTCGACGAAGTCAGTGCGAAATACGCCGAGTTCGGCGACTTCTATGTGGGGAAAGTCATTTCGCCTTCGAGCGCCCGTTCTTCGCGTCGCTAGCAGCGGCGGGTGGCCTCGGCAGCCGGAGCGAAAATGTGGACCCCTCGCCGACTTTGCTCGTTACTGAGAGCTCACCGCTCATCGCTCGTGCCAGGTCGCGACTGATGGCCAGACCGAGTCCCGTTCCCTCATGCGCGCTGCTCAACGAACGCCCGAGTTGTACGAAGGGCTCGAATATCGCCTCGAGTTTGTCAGCGGGAATTCCGGCACCGGTATCAATAACGTTGATCAGCACCGTCTCTTTATGGGCGATGCACTGAATTCTGATGCTCCCACCGGCCGCGGTGAACTTCACCGCATTGGAGAGAAGGTTCAGCACGATTTGATCGAGCTTTGCGCGGTCGGCGAGCGCTACGCAATCCGAATTCGTTGGATCAGCCCTGAGTGTCAGCCCCTTCGCCTGCGCCTGCGGCTCGACGAGCTGCACGACCCCGTTGATCACCGAGATCAACGGCACCGGCGCGATATCGTAGGTGAGGTGGCCCGCTTCGATGCGGCTGAAATTCAGAAGGTCGGAGATGATTCCCATCAGGTGCTGCTGACTGTGGCGGATTCGCTCCAGGTAATCACTCTGCTCCGGCGTGACCGGTCCGCCAAGGCCGAGAGTGAGCAGCTCCGTGTATCCGCCGATCGCGTTGAGAGGCGTGCGAAGCTCGTGTGACATCGCGGTGAGAAATTCCGCTTTCGCCGCGTTCGCCGACTCCGATTCGGCGAGCCGTCTTGCGTCTGCGAGAGCACGCTGTTCGGAGTTTCGTCGCTCGGTCAGATCACGAGTAACCTTAGCGAATCCAATCAGCGTGCCGTCTTTTTCGTGAATGGCCGTGATGAGGACGCTTGCCCAGAACATGCTTCCGTCCTTTCGAACGCGCCATCCTTCTTCCTCGAACTTGCCCACTCTGCTCGCTACCTCGAGCTCGTATTGCGGGTGGCCAATTGCGTTCGCGGCGTCCGTGTAGAACACCGAGAAATGACGTCCGATGATTTCATCGGCAGTGTATCCCTTGATGCGCTGCGCTCCCTTGTTCCAGCTGGCGATGTACCCGGCCGAGTCCAGCATGAAGATGGCGTAGTCCTGAACTGCCTCGACCATCATCTGATAGATGCTGCCACCATGTTTGATGGCGTCGGCGAGTCCCGACTTCGCGATCGGCGTGATCGGGGTTGACCCCCCATTTGGCGTCTCCGGCGGCTTCGGCCTCCGGTTGGACAGTGGGTGGTTCTCCGCCTTGTCAGCCATTGCTAGATACCAGGTCGAGGTATGGACGTGCGATTCCCGACCAGTTGGCCAGAGTGGAAACTTCGTTGCTCAGCTCGAGACCCTCGGCTTCAGGAAACTGGACTGAATTCGAGTTGATTCCGCAACGACCGTGCGAGGAGGGCCTGTTCGCTTGTTTTTGGCGAAAAAAAGTGGCAGCCGAGCCTCGGCGAATTTCGAAGGAATCCAGCCCTTAGAAAAACCGATGGGGTCGGCTATTTTACCTTGCCGAACGACACGCGGTTCGATGTTGACGGGACGTAGCGCAGCCCGGTAGCGCACCTGAATGGGGTTCAGGGGGTCGCGGGTTCAAATCCCGCCGTCCCGATTGATGCAAACGCAAAAGCCCACAAGCCGTTACACGCTTGGGGGCTTTGCTTTTCCCGCCTCCTCGCGCTTCACCGAGAAATCCACCAATGGACTCGGGCCGACGTATGCCAAGTGCTAGGAGCAGCCTCACAATTGACGTTGCCAAGCGCGCATGTGTGCGTATATACAACGTCGATCACCAAACAGATGACCCGGCAAGAGTGGATCGACGTCGAAATGAGCCGGCAACCAACACAATAATCGAGAAGGCGACGAGCCATGTCCGACGCGTTCTTCAATAAGGTATTCGGGGATTCAGAGCCAACCAATCTCGGGAGCGGTTGGGTCAGCGGCGTACTGGGCGTTTTTTTTGGCCTGCTCGGGCTGGGAGGCGCACTGTGCCTGCATTTTCCCGCCCTGCTGACGCTGCCCGACGCCCGATCGCACTACCCCATGGTGATAATCCGTCTGCTCATCCAGGGGATGATCGCAGCAGCTTTTGTGCTCTCCGCCATGTCCGCGATCCTGCGGCAGCGTAAGGTTCTCGCGCTGACCGGTGGGCTCCTCGCGGCGGCGGCGGCGCTGCTGGGTGGCGGAAGCACGCCACTGCCAAACGAGGTCGGGTCACACTACGGCATCGGCTTCGACTGGTTCCTGCTCGACCTGCTCGTGATGACCCTCGTCTTCGTCCCAGTAGAGCGGTTCTGGCCGCTGCATCCCGGGCAGAAGACCTTCAGGCCGCAGTGGACCACCGACGCATTTTATTTCGTGGCCACCCATCTGCCCGCGCAGTTGCTCACCTTCCTCATGGTGGCGCCCGCCCTCTTGCTTACCAAGTGGCTGGCCATTCCTCCGCTCCAGCATTTTGTCCAACGCTGGCCGTACCTGGTGCAGCTCGTCGCGGCGATCGTCGTCGCGGACCTTTTCCAGTATCTCGTGCACCGGATGTTCCACACCGTCCCATTTCTCTGGCGCTTCCACTCGATCCATCATTCGATCGAGACCCTCGACTGGATCGCCGGCTCGCGTTCGCACTTCTTCGACATTGTCATCACCCGCGGGCTGATCATGATTCCGATGATGATGGTGGGCTTCCCGCAGAGCGTGCTGGCAGGCTACCTCGTGTTCGTCTCCTTCCACGCCACTTTCTGCCACACCGATTTCCGACCGGATGCGCGCTGGCTGGAGCGATACTTGGTCACGGTTCGCTATCACCACTGGCACCACGCCGCGGACAAGAACGCGGTGGACGTCAACTTCGCCATCCATCTTCCATTCCTCGATCGCCTGTTCGGAACACACTACCTTCCGAAAACCGCCTGGCCGGAGCGCTATGGCCTGATTGACGACACGCTCCCTGCCGGCTTTTTCGCCCAGCTCATGTCCCCCTTCAGGCGCGCGGCACGACCATCATGAAGACACACAACCTGATCGGTTACACTCTCCTTCTTCTGCAGGCAGCGGCTGCGTTCTACTTCGCGCCGCCGGCCCTCGGCCCCTGGCTCGGCATCACTCTGGGGATGCTGTACTTCACGGCGATCTGGTTTTTGAGCGGCGTCTACTTGTCCGACGTCATCCACATGGGAATCACGCATGGGGCGCTCGACTACAAGCCGTGGTTCATCAAGACGGTGACGGTCGTCAGCAACACCATTGGCATCTACGTGAATCCAGTTACGTGGGTGAATCGTCATCGCCATCACCACAAGTTCGCCGATCATGATGGCGACCCGAACAAGCTTCACGGCGACGGTTTTTGGAGAACGATGTACCTCTGTCTCTTTCCGTATCCTTGCCAGCACGACTACGCCAAGGACGATATTCTCAAGTCCGCGGCGTTCCGCGTGGTTTCAAGCCCCGTCTTCGCCGTGTTCTCGCAATTCACCAGCTTCGGCGTCATCTGGCTGGTGTTCCGTGACTGGAAATACTCCCTCGTGCTCTGGGGTGGCCTGCGCATTTTCGCGCTCTGGGTGAATCTGATCCAGAATTATTGGACGCACGATCGGCGCTTCGGCACCCGCCGCTACAATGACGCGCAGGACAATGCAATGAATATCGGCGACTGGCTGCCGGTCATGGCGACCTTCAGCGCCTGCCTTCAGAACAACCATCACCACTATCCGCACTTTCTGCGTACGAGCCACGATCCATCCGAATTTGATTTCGGGTTCATGACAGTGCGAGTCATGAAGTCGCTCGGTCTCGTGAAGGCCTCCTCCACGGGCGACGACATGCCACCGGATCTCGCGCTCAGAGAAATTGGTTTTTGATTGCCGCCCGTCCCGATTCTGAGGTGATGGCAAGATGAGACAGAGGCGGGCCTGAGGCACTGAGGCCCCGCCTTTTTTATTTCGACATCTTCGTCGCCGGTCGGGCGACAGCGTACATCTCTGCGGCGATAACCTTGTACAGACCCGAGCGGTCGTCGCCCACGCGATACAGGTCGAAATGGCTACGCCCTTCGACGTAGCGAAAGTCGGTTTTCGCCCCGAGCGCCCTCATCGTCGCTTCAAGCCGGTGCGCCGAACCGTCGAGATAGAAGGTGTCGGCCGAGCCTACGGTCAGGTGAATTTTGCCGTCGAGATCACGTCTGAGCTCTGGCCAGTGACGGCGCAGGCGCTCGGCCACGTCGTAGTGCTCCTTCCAGTAGGCGACCACCGCTGAGTCCACCGCGCCTGTAGTGCGATCGAACATGGGAACCGGGGCACCGTCGGCGCCACGGGGGGAGAAGACCCAATCGAACGACGCCATCTGGCCGCCATAGCCCCCGATCACCACTTCTCGCCGGGTGTAATCCTCGACGGACACCAGCATTTCTCCTTTGTCGCGTGCCAACGGCCACGGCGTGCCATCGGGCTTGCGATAGGCGTTCGCGCCCGGGAGGTAGAGGTCGATACCCGTGAAGTCGTGGAAATCGCTGGGATCTGGTGAAGTGGGCCACGCGCCGCCAAAAAGTTTTGGATAGTTCACTTGCAGCCACAGCACCGCCCACCCGCCCGACGAGTGTCCGGTCAGCAGGCGGCCAGACGGCCTGGCGTCCATGCGGTAGTGGCGTTCCAGGTCGGGAATGAGCTCGCCCGTCAGCGCGTCGCCCCACGGCCCGTTGTTGACGCTGTTGACGAACTCACTGGTGCCGCTGGGGCTAGACTGGTCGACGGCTACCCAGATCATCGGTGGCGCCTTGCCCGTCTTCATGTCATCCCACCGAGCGACGGCGCCGTCGTGGAGAGAGCGCAACGAGCCGCCGAACCCTTGGGTGTAGTAGACCGTCGGATAACGCCGGGCTGAATGGCCAGAATAGTCCGGCGGAGTCACCACCCAGCCGTGCAGGACGACCGACCGACCCCAGAAGCGGCTTAGAGCTGGGCTGACGAAGTTGATGGGGTGAATGTCGGACCTGGACGCAGCATAAGCATCTTTTAGCGCCGCCGGCACGTTGGACAAAGGCTGGAAGGGGTCGGTTTCACCGACGGCGGTCTCAAGAGTAATCAGCTGGGCCGCTGCGCCGGGCAGGTCCATCTCCACCACTCCGCTCACGAGATCTCCAGGGCCGCGTCCGTTGTAGTTGTAGCTGTGGTCGCGATCGAGAACCGCCTGCACGGCGTAGCGGCCGGGCTTGAGCTGCGAGAAAGGTGTGGGGAAGGCCGTGACATCAGCGTCGATCTCAATCGTGGCGCCGGGCTCGAGGTGCGCCACCTCCTCCGCGGCGATGGCGGTCGCGTGTGTGTCGATCTGATCCATGTTGACCGCCGCGACGGGCCTTTTGTCTGCGGGACCGAGGAGTTTGGCGAACACGAGCAGACGGCCGGAAACTGGAGTCGGGGAGGAGGCTTGGCCCAGGCTCACACGAAACATCACCGGCGCAGACAAGGCCTGCGCGCGCAAACCCGATGTGACGAAGACGGTCGCCACAACAGCCAGCAGCTTGGACAAGTTCATTCTTATCTCCCGCGAGGAAAGCGGAAGATACTCACCCAGAGAACGGCGGTGAACGAACTGCGTGCGAACCAGATAAGGAATGCGAAAACGGCGCGGATTTCTCCGCGCCGTTTCCTTTGCTGCTAACTACTGCTGCCGTTAGTGAGGCAGAGCGAAGGTGACGCTCAAACCGAAGATGGTGTCGTCGATCAGGTCCGCGCCGGCAGCCAGATTCAGCGACGGGCGAAGAACGAGTGACGGCGTGAGCTGGAAGCCCGCGCCCATACCGAGCAGCAGATAGCTGTCGGTTACGGTGTTCGAATTGCCATTCACCTTCGCGGTCGCTCTGGTGTAACCGAAAGCGGCGGAGCCAAATGGCAGAAGATTCACCGACTTGCTCATTGGGACGACAGTTCCGACCGAAGTGCCGAGCGACATTGTCTGCGTCGAGAGATGTGTGCTCACACCACCCACGTCCGCACTCGGGCCGAAGCCCATCGACAATGTGCCGCCTGGGCACACCTGCCATCTGCTCTTGCGCTGCATCGGCATTGCGTAGGCGAGTCCGCCACCGACAACAATACTGTTGCCGCCGTTGTTGTCATAACTCAGCACGCCGAGTGAGCCGCCGCCGTACCAGCCCTGAGAGTGGCCGAATGCGACTCCACCGCCGAAAGAGCTCGCGTTATCACTTACTGCCAGGGAGCCCGCGACGTGAGTCCTGCTGTTGCGGAACGAAAGATCACCCTGACAAACCTGCGCAGTCGCCGCGCTCGCGCACAGCACGAGACCAGAAACTGCTCCTACAAATTGTCCGAACTTCATTTGGCCTCCAGGCCGCTAGTTATTCTTTTGCGAGACGCGCAGATGTGATCTGCCGCAGTCCGCATGTCATTTTGACGACAGTCGACCAGACGTAGTCACCGAAATGCGCCAGACGATTATTGCGCCTCGTGGTAACTGGCCCGTCGCGTGCGCGTGATGACTCGAGCGAAGCAGGAATTCACCGCACAACACAGGTGCTCATGGCAAACCCAAGGATGGTGGCTGTTCTGATTGGTAGCCTGCGAAAAGAGTCGTTCACCCGGAAAGTTGCGAACACACTCATCGAGCTTGCGCCGCCGGCTCTCCGGCTCGAGATCGTCGAAATCGGTGGAGTGTCCTTCTACAATCAGGATCTCGAAGCCAATCCCCCCGCTGACTGGATCGCCTTCAGGGACAAGCTGCGCTCAGCAGAAGCGGTATTGTTTGCGACGCCCGAGTACAACCGCTCAGTTCCGGGTGTCCTCAAGAACGCCATCGACGTAGCGTCGCGACCGAAGGAGAAAAACGTCTTCGAAGGGAAGCCTGGAGCAGTCATAAGCGTCTCACCGGGCGCGCTCGCAGCGTTCGGCGCCAATCACCACCTCCGCCAGATGCTGGTGTTTCTGAACGTTCTCACTTTGCAGCAACCCGAGGCCTACATCGGCGGAGTCGGCAAGATGTTCGATGAGCAGGGGAGACTCACCAACGATTCAACGAGAGAGTTCCTGAAAAACTTCGTCGATTCATTTGCCCGCTGGATCGAAACGATCTTGAAATAAAAAAAACGGAGCGTCTTTCGACGCTCCGTTTCTTTAACCAGATCAAGCCCTAATCAGGTGCAGGTGATGACACCGTTGGTCATGTCGCAGGTCTTTGCAGACTGCGTGTGCGTGGCGGTCGCGCTCCACGACGGGGGCGGGCCGGCAACTGCCGTAACCGTGACGGTCACGTTCTGCGAAGGTGTAAAGCCCTGAACCGGCGCAGCCATCGTGGCCGTACCAGAGAAGTAGGCACCACCGTTGTCGGCAGCGTACTGCTCTTCGTAGGTCGCCATGTTGCGAAGGTCAGACTTCATCGCGGCGACGTACGCCTTGTCCTTCGTGTTCGCGAACTTCGGAATCGCAATCGCGGCAAGAATGCCGATGATGACGACTACGATCAGAAGCTCAATAAGGGTAAAACCCTTTTTGTTGCTCATTTAAGTCTCTCCTGAAACGGTAGCGATCGCCGCCGGCTTTCGGCCTTGAGCGTTCAAAATGAAGCGGTTCCCGAAAGGGATGTGGCTGCATAGTAGGCAACACACGAACCGCGACCGGACCGTTCGATTAACGTGCTGGGGTATAAGCGCTTAGGTCTCCTGGTGTCTCCGCGGTGCGCTCGGCCGGCGACCGCAAATTGCGAATGTCTCGCAGCTTGCGATAACACCCAGGTTACGCTAGCTCAGCAGTCTCGAGCACTGGATCGAAACGGTCTTATCGCTGTATCATGAGTTCTGATCCCGTTCTACAACCGGAGCCAGCATGTACTACAATATTATGGGGCGCGCGCGACGACCCGCCTTTACCGTCATCGCCATCGCCTTGACCGGGCTCCTTTGTGCCGGCTCGGCTCAGGCCCAGGCCAAAAGCGCCTCCGCTCCAGCGCCCTCAACGAAGAAGGTATACGTGAAGCCGACCGACGCAGATCTTAAGAAAACGCTCACGCCACTTCAGTACAACGTGACGCAGCATGAAGCGACCGAGACTCCATTTCGCAATCAATATTGGGACAACCACGAAGCGGGGATTTACGTGGATGTCGTTTCCGGTGAGCCTCTTTTCAGCTCGCTGGACAAGTATGATTCCGGCACCGGCTGGCCCAGCTTCACCAAGCCCCTCGTACCCGCCAACATTCATACCAAGAGCGATCGCATGCTCGGGTATGTACGAACCGAGGTTCGCTCAGCGCATGCGGATTCCCACCTCGGACATGTGTTCGATGATGGCCCACGGCCTACGGGTCTGCGTTATTGCATGAACTCCGCGTCGATGCGTTTCATTCCTGTGGACCAACTGGAAGCGCAAGGTTACGGAGAGTACGCAGCTCTTTTCAAGAAAGAAGCGGCGAAAGCAGCGAAGTAGAAAACTCGGGCTTGTGTCGAAGGGGTGAACCGTAGATTTTTGCGGGCCGCCTCACCGACTCAAACCGGCCCGCATGAGAGCTACAAGCAGGGGATTCACCCTTATCGAATTACTTGTAGTTCTCGTAGTGCTGGGGATCCTTTCCGGCATAGCCATCGCACAGTTCGTCAGCACCAAGGAGTCTGCCTATCTTGCGTCAATGAAGGCAGATCTGCGAAACTTCGCGCTTTACGAGCAGAACTATCTGATGGACAGCCAGGGGAGCTACTTCTCCGGCAATGGCGCGGTTCAGGGTTTCGTGCCGACTGTGGGTGTGGCCGTAAGCGCCACCTCGAATGCTGGTCCGCCGCCGGGCTGGCACGCCGTAGCGAGCCACAACAAGACTGCCAAGACCTGCTCCATCACCACTAACGGGCCGTCCATTTGGGAAATCGACTGTCCCTAATGATGGAATGCTGGCTGATCACCTCACGCGCCGAAGTGATGCGTCTCGAATTTGGCGACGAGCCACCGGCGGAAATCTGTTTGCCCGATAAGCCACTCCTCGAAATCGAGGACAATGCCGTGAAGCGAGCGATTCAGGACGCGCCGTACATCACCTACAGGCGCTACCATCTGGCCCACGAAAGCTGGCGTCTGGGAATCGTGTATTCTCTTTCGCCGCCGACGGTGGGTGATATCCAGATCCTGTCAGCGTATAGAGCGGGCCACGAGGCGCGGCCGCACCTCGTTTAGGCAGCGGGCCACAGCGCCGCAAAGAAGTCTTCGTGTAGGCCCTCGGCGGAAAACGCCGAGAAAAGCTCTCAAGCCAGCGAAGCTACTTATTGCGCAGTTTGTCCACCGCCGCGTCCAGCAGCGCCTGAAGCTTCAGGTATTCTTCGTTGATGCGCTTTCCGGCCGCAGGTAGCTCGGATTCCGCTTTCTCGGCGAGCTCCGCGAGTCGCTTGCCGGCGTTGGTCAGCTCCTCACGCAGCTTGTCGAGCGTCTGCTTCATGTCGTCCATGTGATCCTTCCTCGTTGTTGTTTGACCGCGGACTGTGCGTACGTGAGAGGTGAAAACGTCCTTACGCGCCAGCTGGCCGCGCAGTTTCCGCTATTTCTTCCCCGGCTTGACCAGCAGGCGTTGGCCGATCTTCACCCGATCACCTTCGAGCTGGTTCCATTTGCGCAGCGAGTCTGGCGTAGTGTCGAACTTGCGCGAAATGCTGAACAGTGCATCCCCGCGCCGTACTATATAGTAGAGGGGCGCCTTGATGAGAGCGTCCACCGCCGCGAGCAACTTCCGCTCAGCCGCCGCATCTCTGCGCTGCTTTTCGTGCACCGCGTTCACATAGCCGACCAGCGTGTCCAGCGCCGCGCCCGCGCTTCCGATGGCGGCAAACTCTCCGTTGGTCACACCCGGATGCGATACGCGAACTCCGTGTGCGGTCAGGAAGTACAGACGACCCGGTCTCATCGATAAGAGGGTGTCGTTTGGGAATTCTTGCGACAGAATCACCGGTGGCGCATCTTCATTTTCGAACTTGCTGCCTGGCGCGACGCCGATGAAGATCAGACGGTCGTTGGTCGCGTAGAGCATTCCATTGGCGCCGCGATAGTAGTCGCTGGGCCGCCGCATGAAAACGCGGGCTTTTCGTTCCACCTTTTCGCCGAAGTGAAGCACGCCACCCTGAAGTTCGCGATCGGCGGCTGTCCACGCCTTGGGCGCGTCGACGTGCCGCATGAAGAAAAAATATCCGAACAGCAGCAATCCCACGATGACGATGGCCAAGCCAATGACTGCCTTTTTCAGGAAGGCAAAGGAACGGTAAAGTCCTTCGGACTCTTTCATTTCAATTCAGTGTAGTGGTAGTACGGCACCGCCGGGAGGGCAATCTCCATACCCGGTGTGGCATGTGAGGTGCAACCTGGAGGGGCATGGCCGACCTCGAGTTTGAAAAGCGCCAGGAAGGGGCCGGTGATCCGTTCACCAACGTCGCGGTACGCAGACGGCCGCGGCCTCCGGATCCGCGCTGGAAGAAAATTCTCAGGAATGCGCTGCAGGGCGCTGGCGCCGCCGTGCTCCTCGCCGCCGGCACGATCTGGACACTCCGCCAGCAGCACCCGAAGTTCGTCAAGCCTGGTGAGCTACTCAATCTGCCCCCAGCGCTTGTCACCGCGGTGATGCCCGGCACAGAACCGACTCCGGCGCCGCCCACCGACTCAGCGGCCTTGGTAGAGATCAAGAAGGTCGCCTACTCTCTCCACAAATACACCAACGACACGGTGCTGGCGAATCGGATCGCGTCGGCAATCGTGGTGGAGGGTGGAAAGAAAAACATCGACCCGGCCCTCCTCGTCGGGGTGCTTCTGACGGAAGACGCCAAACTCGATCCGAGAGCCAGGAGCTCCGTAGGCGCCCGCGGTCTAATGCAGGTGATGCCGTTCCACGCCGGAAAGTGGAAGGGCTGCACATCGGCGGACTTGTTCTCGATCGACTCGAACATCTGTCACGGCACCAGCATTCTCGCCGACCTGATAAAGCGTTCGCCCAGCGTCGCCCGCGCATTGCAGCGGTACAACGGCTGCGTCAAAGGCACCAATACGCCTAATTGCGGCACTTACTCGGGCAAGGTTCTCAAGTTCGCCGAGCAGGCGGCGACACAGATGCTGACCTTTTCGATGGCTGGCACCGAGTAGCCCGCACAGGCGGCCCTCGCCAGCATCTCGAGCAAAACAAAAATTCGTTGGACATTTGTTTACGACGCTGGAGGCTCAGTCGGCGTTGCATCCCTCTAGTAGTCAACGACTTAGGGTAAAATAGATCACAAGAGTGACATTTTCGCGTGCGGAATTCGGTCGAGTTAGCCCCATATTTTGACAAAACCATTGCTTGACCCAATGCGTCAATAGAGGTACCGTTATACGTATCTCAGCAGCAACATTACCACAATAGATTCGAATGGCTGAATGGATAGGACGCGAACTCGAGCGAATCAGAAAGCTCAGAGGTCTGCGTCGTGAAGACGTTGCGGCCAGGCTTTCGAGGCCTGTCTCGGCGTCGACAATTCGCAATATCGAGCACGACGAGGAGTACAACGTCTCGCTCGATCTTTTGCGACAGATAGCGGCGGTTCTGGGCGCCAAGATCCAGGTCTCACTGGAGGCCGAGGATCTGAAGCGCTGGCAGACGCCACCGGGGCAGCGGCCGGCAATTGATATCGCCGAGGCACCGGTTGTAGGCCATGAGAGGTTGATCGACAACGAGTACTTCATTCGGTACATCCGGGCGCGTTATCCGGAATGCCCGCTGACGAACTCGCAGATTGGTCGAAGAATGTGGGACTTCGCCAAGCCCAGGGGAGCGGAGCTGGTGAAGGGAAG
>JBJMOT010000034.1:0-6006 GCA_045803585.1 Gemmatimonadaceae bacterium | reverse complement strand
GCTGTCCGCTTCAGTATTGAGAGTCCCACCGAAGCGACCGGCGCCTTCGGTAAGAAATTTGCGGGCGGGCCTACTCAAACGCGCAAACCCCGGTTACGTTTAGAGGCTGCACCGGAAGGCATGGTGCGCAAAAACTGACGGACGCGGGTAATCGGTCTCCGCGTTAAATGATCTGAAGACCTGAAGTCACAGCGGCGCTACTCCCGCCGCAGGTGATGGCCCTTGCGCGGGGCGGCCGATGAGGCGAGTAGCGCACCGTCGGATACCACTACGACGTTAAGCCAAACCGTGGGAGTCGGACGCGGGTCTTACAGTAGGCCGCGAGACAGTAACGATCGAGGAGTAAAATGGCAAAAAAGGCAGTTGGTTTCGTCAAGCTGCAGATCCCTGCAGGAAAGGCGAACCCGGCGCCCCCCGTGGGAACGGCTCTCGGCCCCCAGGGAATCAACATCATGGCCTTCTGCAAAGAGTTCAACGCTCGGACGCAGGGCCAGGATACGATTCTCCCGGTCGAGATCACCATCTACGCGGACAAATCCTTCTCCTTCATCACCAAGACGCCGCCCGCGGCCGTCCTGTTGAAGAAGGAAGCAGGAGTTGAAAAGGGCTCCGGCACGCCGAACCGGGTAAAGGTCGGCTCCGTCACCAAAGCGCAGGTCAGGAAGATCGCTGAGATCAAGCTCCCCGATCTCAACTGCGACACCATCGAGTCGGCAATGGCGATGGTCGCCGGCGCCGCCAGATCGATGGGCATCGAGGTGAGGGACTGATGAAAGAACACGGCAAGAAGTACAAGGTCGCGGCCGAGAAGCGGAACGTCGACACGAGGTACCAGGCGCGTCAGGCGATCGAGCTCGTAAAGTCGGCCGCTTTCGCGAAGTTCGATGAGACTGTCGAGGTCGCAGTTCGCCTCGGCGTCGACCCCAAGCACGCAGACCAGGCCGTGCGCGGTACCGTCGTTCTGCCCGCCGGCACCGGTAAATCGGTCCGCGTTCTCGTCATCGCCGCCGGCGACAAGGCGAGAGAAGCGGAAGCAGCAGGCGCAGATTTCGTCGGCACCGAGTACATCGCGAAGATCAAGGAAAACTGGCTGGATTTCGACGTCCTCATCGCCACGCCTGACCAGATGGGTCAGCTCGGCGCGCTCGGACGCATTCTCGGTCCCCGCGGAATGATGCCGAATCCGAAAGCTGGCACCGTGACATTCGATGTCACCAAGGCCGTGCGCGAAGTGAAGGCTGGTAAGATCGAGTACCGCGTCGACAAGGCCGGTAACGTCCACGCCGCGATCGGAAAAGTTTCCTTTCCGGCCGAAGCGCTCGAGTCCAACTTCACGGCGTTCATGGATCAGATCGTGCGTTCGAAGCCGGCCGCTTCCAAGGGCGTCTACGTTCGCAACGTCGCCATCTCGAGCACGATGGGGCCCGGCGTCAACATCGACATCACCCCTTACCGTACTTAGCGATGAAGCGATCTGACAAAGAGCAGCTCGTCAGCGAGCTGCGCGACAAGCTGAAAACAGCGCAGTCGCTCTACTATACGGATTTCACCGGACTCAACGTGAAGCGGATGACCGAGCTTCGCCGCCGTCTCAAGAGAGCGGGCGTCGATTACGTGGTCATCAAGAACACGCTGGCGCTCCGTGCAGTCAACGAAAGTGGTCTCGTCGGCACGCAGCTCAAAGGTCCCACCGGCCTCGTGGTCGGAAAGGATCCGGTTGCCGCCGCGCGAGTGCTGACCGATTTCGCGAAAGAGTTCGAGGACAAGCCCGCCATGAAGGGTGGGATGCTCCAGGGCAAGGCGATCGACAATGCGCAGCTGAAGCGCATGGCTTCGCTTCCATCTCGCGAGCAAATGCTGGCTGATCTCGGTGCCGGCATGCAGTCACCCATGGCCGCCTTCGTGGGCGCGCTCAACGGGCTTCTTTACATGTTTGCAGGCGCGCTCGACGCGCTCAAGACTCAGCGCGAAGGCGCCTAAAATTTCCCAGGGAGAACAAACACAATGGCAAACGCAACCATGAGCAAGGACGAGATTCTCGACGCGATCGGCAACATGTCGGTGCTCGAGCTCTCCGAGCTTGTCGAAGCTTTCAAGAGCAAGTTCAACGTCACGATTTCCGCGGCGCCTGTTGGCGCAGCTCCGGCAGCTGGTGGCGCCGGTGCTGGTGCGGCTCCCGCAGCCGAAGAGCAGACCGAGTTCAAGGTCACGCTCAAGGAAGCCGGCGCCAAGAAGATCCAGGTCATCAAGGTCGTGCGCGAGCTGACCGGACTTGGACTCAAGGAAGCCAAGGATCTCGTCGATGGAGCGCCAAGTGATGTGAAGACTGGCGTCACCAAGGACGAAGCCGCGGCAATGAAAGCCAAACTCGAAGAGCAGGGTGCATCCGTCGAAGTGAAGTAATCGCCAGGGAATTCGGCGAGCTTCGGCTCGCCGATTCCCCGTGCCGTTACTCTCACTGCGACGATATGACCTGGACTCCAAAGCTCGTTCCACAACTGAAGCAAGAACACACGATCCCCCTCACTTTCGGAGCCGCGAAAATTTCGCGGACCACGAGAGCGGGGTTATTTGCGCCTGTAGGTGATCCATGCCCGAATTGATGAAACAGATTTCATTCGCCAAGCTCGACCAGGGGATGCAGATGCCGCATCTCCTCGACATCCAGACCCGCGCCTTCGAGTCGCTGCTCCAGCTCGACGCGGCCTCCCAGAATCGCGAGGACATTGGACTCGAGCGCGTCTTCAAGGACCTGTTCCCGATCGCTGACGTCCACGAGAACTTCTCGCTCGAGTTCAAGAGCTACGCTCTTGGCGAGCCCAAGTACTCCGTGGCCGAGTGCATCGAGCGCGACATGACGTACTCCGCGCCGCTCAAGGCGACGCTCCAGCTCATCGTCTTCGAGACGACCGAGACCGGCGTCAAGCGGCCCAAGAACATCATCGAGAAGGAAGTCTATCTCGGTGAGCTTCCCCTCCTTACGCCCCTCGGAACCTTCGTCATCAACGGCGCCGAGCGCGTGATCGTGAGCCAGCTGCACCGTTCGCCAGGCGTCGTATTCGAAGAGTCGACGCACCCTAACGGACAGCGCCTCATCTCGGCGCGCATCATCCCGTTCCGCGGCTCGTGGGTCGAGTTCACCGTCGACATCCACGACGTCGTCTACGTGCACATCGACAAGAAGAAGAAGTTCCCGGCGACGGCGCTCCTTCGCGCGTTCGGATACGGCACCAACTCCCAGATTCTGAGATTGTTCTTCGCCGTGCGGGAGCTCGATCTCGTCAAGAAGCGGGAGAGCCGCGTCGACCAGCGCGAAGTTCTGGGCGCAATCATCGCCGAGGACATCACCCTCGCCGGCACAGCTCACGACCCAGAGGCCCCCAAGCTGAAGACCAAGAAGGCGCGAGCGGCCCTCGAGCGCGAAGAGTCCGAGCTCGCAGTCCGCGAAGGCGATGAGCTGACCGAAGAGGTCTTCAACCGCCTCCGGCGCCTCGGCATCGACAAGGTCAAGGTCTTTGCGTCGTACACGACGATCGATCTGCGCGACGAGATGGATGCCATCGAGCGTGGTGAGCGTCCCGTTCGCCGCGTCATCGCCGTCGACGCTGTCGACGCCGAGTCGGGCGAAGTCATTGCCGACGTCGGGGACAACCTCACCGACACGGCGATCAAGAAGCTGCGCAAGCACGAGATCAACAAGGTGCAGGTCTTCGTTCAGTCTGGCCGCGCCGAGTCGATGCTCATCAAGAACACCCTCGCAAAGGATCCGACGCACACCGACGAAGAGGCGCTGAAGCAGATCTATTCGCTGCTGCGTCCGGGTGATGCTCCGAATCGCGAGACCGCGCGTCAGGCGCTCGAGAGATTGTTCTTCTCTCCGAAGCGTTATGACCTCGGTCGCGTGGGCCGCTACAAGATCAACCAGCGCCTGATGACGAACCGCCCGGCAAGCGAAACGGTTCTCACGAAGGAAGATTTCGTTGCGATCATCCGCTACCTCGTCGAGCTGCACGAAGGCCGCGGCTACACGGACGACATCGATCACCTGGGCAACCGCCGCATTCGCTCGGTCGGCGAGCTTATCGCCAATCAGTTCTCCGTCGGCTTGTCCCGCATGGCGCGCCTGGTCAAGGAGCGCATGTCGATCAACACCGATCCGGAAAAGATCTCGCTCGACGACCTGGTCAACGCCCGCACGGTCTCGGCCGTGATCCAGGCGTTCTTCGGATCGTCGCAGCTGTCGCAGTTCATGGATCAGACGAACCCGCTCGCCGAGCTGACGCACAAGCGTCGTCTTTCGGCGCTCGGACCTGGCGGACTCACTCGTGAGCGCGCCGGATTCGAGGTGCGCGACGTTCACTACTCGCAGTACGGCCGCATGTGCCCGATCGAGACGCCTGAAGGTCCGAACATCGGACTCATCACGTCGCTCGCCTGCTATGCGCAGGTGAATGACCTGGGTTTCGTCGAGACACCTTATCGCGTCGTCAAGAACGGGAAGGTGACCGCCGAAATCGAATGGCTCGATGCGAACCGCGAAGAGGATGTCATCATCGCGCAGGCGAATGCGAAGCTCAATGAAGACGGCACGTTCGTCGACGAGCTCGTGCTCTGCCGCCAGCGTGGCGACGTTCCGCTCACCAATCCCGAGCGCATCGATTACATGGATGTCGCTCCCGAACAGCTCGTGTCTATCGCCGCCGCGCTCATTCCGTTCCTCGAGCACGACGACGCCAACCGCGCGTTGATGGGATCGAACATGCAACGGCAGGCTGTGCCGCTTCTCAATCCGCAGACTCCGCTCGTCGGAACCGGACTGGAAGAGAAAGTCGCTCGCGACTCTGGTGCAGTCGTCATCGCACGCCGCGCAGGAACCATCACGAGCGTCACTGCCGACGAGATCATCGTCGACACCGGCGCCTCGGAGCGTGGCAAGAAAGACAGCGATCGTCCGCTGGCGAGACTCACGCAGCACGATCGCTATCGCCTCAAGAAATACTGGCGCACCAACCAGGACACCGCCCTCAACCAGCGGCCGATGGTTACCGCCGGGCAGAAGGTGAAAGCGGGAGAAGTTCTCGCCGATGGCGCCTCGACCGAATTCGGTCAGCTCGCACTCGGAGCCAACGTCACCGTGGCGTTCATGCCCTGGTACGGACACAACTTCGAAGACGCGATCGTGCTCTCCGAGAGACTGGTGAAGGACGACATCTACTCGTCGATCCACATTCAGGAGCTCGAGCTGCACGTGCGCGACACCAAGCGCGGGCAGGAAGAAATCACGCGTGAAATTCCGAACGTCGCCGAGGAAGCACTCTCGGATCTCGACGAGCGCGGAATCGTACGTATAGGCGCGCACGTCAAGCCGGGCGATATCCTCGTCGGCAAGATCACGCCGAAGGGCGAGACCGAGCTCTCTCCTGAAGAGAAGCTCCTCACCGCGATCTTCGGTGAGAAGGCGAAGGACGTGAAGGATTCGTCCCTCAAGGTTCCGCCGGGAATGGAAGGCGTGGTAATCGATGTGAAGATCTTCTCACGCATCGAAGACCAGGTCGTCGAGAAGGATCGCGGCGAGAGAATCGGTGACATCCGCAGACTCGAGGGCGAGGAAAAAATCCGCGTCAACGAAGTACGCGACGCCGAGCTCATGGACCTGCTCGATGGTCAAACGGTTTCACTGGCGCTCAAGTCTGGTACGGTCGAGGAAGCGATTCCCGCCGGCACCAAGCTGACAGGCGCGATGCTGCAGGATCTCAAGATCAGCTCACTCGATCTGAAGACCTTCCGCGTCGAAGACAAGAAGATGAACGAGCGCATCCGCACCATCATCGACCTGGCCAACGAGGAGAAGGCCAAGCTCGAGGAGAAGGCGGAAGAGAGAATCGACCGTGTGCTGCAGCCGGACGAGCTGCCACCGGGCGTGATTCAGCTCGTGAAGGTCTACATGGCCGAGAAGCGTAAAGTCTCGGTCGGCGACAAGATGGCAGGACGCCACGGCAACAAGGG
>JBJMOT010000033.1:0-3432 GCA_045803585.1 Gemmatimonadaceae bacterium | reverse complement strand
CGTGCTCCAGACCAGCGTTTATCTCCTTGGCGGACTGGCCGCTGTCTATCTCCTCGGCAGGGGTGTCGATGGCGGCTGGAGCGCGATCTTCTCGCGGGCCCACGACGCGGGCAAACTCAAGATCCTCGACGTCTACTTCGGATTCGATAAGCCGTACACGCTCTTTGCGGGCCTGATTGGCGGCGCCTTTCTGTCTATGGCGTCACATGGGGCGGACCAGCTCATCGTCCAGCGACTGCTCGCCGCATCGAACCTCAGGGAGTCGCGCAAAGCTCTCATCGGCAGCGGCGTCGCGGTGTTCTTTCAGTTTGCGCTTTTCCTCATCATCGGCATTGGCCTCTACGCTTTCTATCAGGCTCGGACTTTCGCCGTGCCGGATTCGATTTTCCCGACGTTCGTCGTTGACTCCATGCCCGCGGGCCTGAGAGGTCTCATCGTAGCCGCCGTTCTCGCCGCAACGATGAGCGCGCACTCGGGGGCAATGAATTCCCTTTCGGCGTCCACGACTCACGACATTTATCTTCCCATTTCCGGGCGTCGCGCCGATGATCCGCGCACACTCCGCATGGCCAAGATCTTCACGTTGTTCTGGGGCGTGGTCCTGCTTGTCGCCGCCCTGCTCTATAAGCAGCAAGGCACCCCCGTAGTTGTGATCGCCTTGTCCATCGCTTCCTTCACCTATGGCGCATTGCTGGGAGGATTCTTTCTCGGTATGCTGTGGCGGCGGGCGATACAGCGGGATGCGATAACAGGAATGGCCGTCGGAATAGTGGCAATGAGCTTCGTCGTCTTCGCCAAGCAGATGATCTCTTTCTTTCCGGGCATGACAGGTCCGCTGACGACACTCTCACACATTTCTTTTCCATGGTATGTCCTCATCGGAACGTCCTTCACGGTCGGCATCGGCATCGTTTCGTCATTCACCCATGCTGCGCCACCGCGGGGAATTCCTGTAAGTGAGTGAGATTGTCGTCGGTGTCGACGGAGGCGGGTCCAAGACACGAGTCGTTGTCGGCACAGCTGATGGTGACGTGCTCGCCACTCTGGACGGTCCCAAGTCCGCCGTGGTGCCAGGAAGAGCGGCTGAATCAGCGGACGTCATCGCCGATCTGGTGGTGAGAGCAATCTCGGAAATCGCGCAGCCCGGTGCCGTTTTGCCGCGCGTTCTTTATTGCGGAGTTGCCGGCACCGGTCGCGATGAAGAGCGCCGCGCTCTTCACGCCGCGCTCGACGCAAAGGAACTGGCCGAGGAGGTGATTATCGATTCCGACGGCCTGATCGCGATGTACGACGCGTTCGATGACCGCGCTGGAATTCTCCTGGTCGTTGGTACGGGCTCTATCGCGTACGGCCGGAGTCCGGCCGGTGAAATCGTTCGTTGCGGGGGTTGGGGGCCCAACTTCGGTGACGAGGGCAGCGGCGGCTGGATCGGACGTCGCGCGCTCAGCATCGTCGCCGCATCCAGCGACGGACGCGAGCCTGCGACCGCGCTTCTCTTCCCGATACTCGCCGCGACTCAATGCGAGGATGTGCAGGATCTCATCCCGTGGGCGGCGGCAGCGGACGCGCGCGCGTTCGCTTCACTCGTTCCGATTGTCTTCACCACCGCCGCTGCCGGTGACCAACGCGCCAACGCCCTGATCACGCTTGCCGCCGAGGAGCTGGTGCTGCACGTCCGCGCGCTGGCGCGTCAGCTGTTTACTGACGAGCGCGCCGCAGTCGCTGTCGCGCTCACCGGCGGATTGATGGACCGAAGCTCGCCGCTCAGGAAGCGGCTGGAGCAGCGCCTGAAGTCCGCGGTGCCGGGGGCACAGATTCGATCGGAAGAAGTCCTTCCTGCGCGAGGAGCACTTCGGGCTGCGGCTCGGCGAATTCACCTTCCCACCTAGCCATCACCACCGTCGCCAGACAGTTCCCGATCAGATTCGTGCAGGTGCGCGCCATGTCCATCAGCGCGTCGACTCCAAGAATGATCGCGACTCCCTCGAGCGGAAGACCGAAAGTCGCCAGTGTGCCCGAAAGTATGACGAGCGACGCGCGCGGCACTGCGGCGACTCCTTTGCTCGTGATCATCAGCGCCACCATCATCGTCAGCTGATTGGCAAGCGACAGAGGATGCCCGGCCGCCTGGGCGACGAAGATCGACGCGACAGCGAGATAGAGAGTCGAGCCGTCAAGATTGAAGGAATAGCCGGTCGGCATGACGAAGGCGACGATGCGACGCGGGACTCCGATCGCTTCCATCGATTGCATTGCCAGCGGCAGCGCTGCTTCCGACGAAGTCGTCGAGAAAGCGATCAGCGCGGGTGATCTGACCGCCCGAACGAAGCGGCGCAGCGGCACGCGGAACACCAATGCGATGGGCAGGAGCACCAGCAAAAAGAACAGTATGAGCGCAGCGTAGAGCGTGAGCACCAGCTTGCCCAGATTCAGAAGCACGCCCAGCCCGCTCTGTCCCACCGCCACCGCGATCGCCGCACCAATTCCGAACGGAGCGAAGCGCATCACGATCATCGTGAACTTGAACATCACGTCGGAGAGTGCCTCGCTAAACGAGAGCATGACCTCCTTCGAGCGTCCTTGGACCTTCGACAGAGCAACGGCAAACAGGACCGCAAAAAACACCACTTGCAGCACTTCATTGTTCGCGGCCGCCTCGAAGATGCTTTGCGGCACCAGGTGCTCGAGGAAACTCGTTCCCGTCTGTGTCTTGTGCGCGAGCTCCTGACCCTGTGCAGCGGACGCGCCGAGAACTACGCCCTCACCCGGGCGCACCATGTTCACCGTGAAGAGGCCGATGAATAAGGCCAGCGTAGTCACGATCTCGAAGTAGATGATCGACTTCAGTGCGAGACGTCCGACGCGCTTCATGTCGTCGCCGTGACCCGCTATTCCTACCACCAGCGTGGCGAAGATCAGCGGCGCGATGATCGACTTGATCATCCGCAAGAACACCGTCGAGAGCGGTTTGAGCTTGACGGCAAATTCGGGCGAATACATGCCGATGAGCACGCCGACCACCATGGAAATGAGGATCCATGTGGTGAGCGGGAGTTTCCTGACGTGACGGATCATCGCACTCTCGGCGAGGATCTGTTCACGGCCCAATCGGTGGCGGCGGATTAACCGGTACGGGTCCCGAACCACGTCGCAGCGTCGAGTTCCGGAATCCGTAGATCACGTAGAGAACCAGACCAATCACCAGCCACCAGCCGAAGCGCACCCAGGCGAGGTGCGGCAGCCCTCTCATGACAAAAACGCAGAGCAAAGCTCCGACGATCCCGACGAAGTGAACGAACGGAACCCGGAAAGGTCGCGGACGTTGGGGATCCGTATACCGGAGCACGATCACCCCGATGCACACCAGGGTGAATGCGAACAGAGTTCCGATGTTTGTCAGATCGTAAGTCTCGCCCGCGTCCCCGACAAGCG
>JBJMOT010000032.1:0-21080 GCA_045803585.1 Gemmatimonadaceae bacterium | reverse complement strand
GCGGTGCTGACCTTGTTCACGCTGCCGCTGACCCTGACCCGGACCGTCGCCACCACCGCCCTGGTTCGTATGCGGATTGTATTGCTGTTGTGATTGGGGTGGACTGCCGCCGCCGTTGTCTGATCCGTTGCCCTGCGGCGGGGGGGTTTAGCCCCGCTCGGGAGCCCGCGTCGAAAGAGCGGTGGGAAAAGCGGGTGATTTCATATTTTCGCGCGCGTCCGGTAATTTGCCGGCAACAGCCGGAGGGGATGAAAGGTTCGAAGAATCCATTGTGTCGAGGTACGGATCAACGTCACCGTACGATTCGGGGATTGGAGTTTGTGATTGTTGTCCGGACGGACGAGACCTTCGGCCGCGACGAAAGGGACGACGGCGTTCACTCATGCAATTGTGGTGTGGCTGAGAAGAAAAGTGCTGCTCGAATGCTCACGGAAATCGCGGTAAAAACTCACGCGAGTGTCGGAGCCGTATTCTGTATGGGAATGCGCGCTACTAGGCTGCGCTGGTGCAAGAATGGTACTATCTGCTGCTTAAATTGTCCAGCCAGTACTTTGCCGTCAATACTGAACTGATCATTCCCGCCTCACTTTGATGACGACCGAATGAGCGAACCGCATACATCCAACACCGACGACCTGGTCGACCCACTGCCGGATCTGGAACGCGCAGTGGCGGAGCGGCCCAATGATGCGAAAGCATTGGTCGCCCTCGCAAATCACTATTGGCTGATCGGCGCCGGTCCCGAGGTGGTCGGTGATCTCGCATCGCGCGCGATCGCATCTGAGCCGGACAATCGCGCCGGCTGGCATCTGTGGGCGCTCGCCGAATCGAATCCGCGCGAGCGTGTCACACGCTGGCAGCAGGTCTCGGCGCGTTTCCCCCAGGATCAGCTCGCAAAAGCAAATCTCGCCGACAACGCCGCGGCACTTGCCGGCGCAGAGCACGACTACGAAGCCGTCGATCTCGCGATCCACACCTACGAGCAGCTCCTCGCCGACTCCGACCGCGCCGATCAGCGCGCCGCGCTCACGAAGGCTATCACGACTTTGAAAGGCTGGCGTTTTTAGCGCTCGAGCATCGTGGTGCGCGCTGCGTGAAGTTCATCGCGCGGGGTCGGCGCGGTATATCCTCTTCGTCCTCCTGACCCGCTACGAATCCAAAACAGCCGAGACGACTATTTCTTCGCTGTGGCAGGTAGAGCGGCAGGTCGCGCGACGACGGAAGGATTGCCGTCGGAGATGTACGCGTTGCCGGAGCCCTCGAGTTTCGCGACGTTGGACTCGATCGCGTTTCCGATGACCTGGATGCGTGGCGTCGAGCCGGGATTAAAAGCAGGATCGTACGGCGACCGCATCGGACCGCCGTCGACCTCGAACACCACCGGCCAGCTGTAGCTCACGGTCTTGCCGCTCTTCGGATCCGTCCACGAACCCTTGCTCGCCAGAGCGCGGTTCTTCGGCCACAATCCCTGCGGCAACGCCATCTCCCGGATCTTGTAACCGGGAACAGCCGAGTCGATGCCGAGCACGTTGCGCGCGATCTGCTCCTGCACGAATGCGTCGGGATACTTACTCAGCTGCGCGTGCCAGAGTGTGTGATCACACAGCTCGAATCCGTTGTCGGCGAGCCATTTCACTTTCTGGAATCGCCACTGCGATTTCTGTCCCTGCACGCCACGGTCGCCGAAGAAGTTGTGACCGGCAGAAGCTCCGTTCAGCAGGCAGAAAACGCCCTTGTTTGCCCAGTCTGGATGTGTCTTTTTGAAGTCGAGCCAGATCCCGATGCCACTCGTAGGATCGATCTCCAGCTTGCCGTTGTTGTCGATGTAGCGAAACTGTTCCGGGGACGCGTCGTCGAACACGAAGACGACGGGCGAGATTCCCTTCGGCAGATTCAGGTTCTTGTCGAGCACGTCCGCCATGTTCACCGGGCGGTATCCGCGGCTGTAAAGGAACTCGAGATCCTTCCGGAATTGCCCCCGCTCACGCGCGTAAAGGCCGTTGTGATCGGTGATGAGGTGATACTCCAGCACCATTATTCGTCCCATCTCGTTGGGCACGCGACTGGGGTTTGGCGCGGCTGGTGCACTGGGCGACGAGGCTGTCGCGGCGCTTACACCGGGGCCCGCTGAAGTTCCGGGGTTTGTTGCGGGTACAGTCGCGGCGGAACCTGTTGCGGCGCCGGCCGTAGTGGAGGTTGGACCCGTGACGCCCGTCGAGGTGTCTGATGTACTGACATTCGACGCAGTCTGGGTGGTCGAATCAGTGTGATTGGTGCTCGCCGCGGAGGCGGAATTGGTTGCGCTGCCTTTGCAGGCGAGGGCGGCGAAAGCGATCGAAACGAGGACTGAACGATACATTTTTCCCAGCTGTTTTCAGATATGAAGGCGAGAAGCCGAGGCTTTCCTGGCGCGTTCACGACGCGCCGGCGAGGAATCCTCCTCGGTCTATTCGCAATATGTATTCTAGCGGTTTACTTCACCGACGTCTGGCTGCTGACGTGCGGCTTCGACGGCTGCCCCACCCCGCGCGACATCCAGACTTTCCAGCCCGATCAGGGCGGACGGATTCTCGACCGCTACAATCGCGTCATGGGTCGCCTCGAGCTGGTCCGGCGCGTCAACGTTCCGATCAGCGCAGTGCCGCAATTCGTCCAACAAGCCTTCATCGCCACTGAAGATCGTCGCTTCTATCAGCACGGCGGACTCGACTGGCACGGGTTCTTCCGCGCCCTCGCCGCCAACCTGAAGGCCGGTGGCACCCGCCAGGGATTCAGCACCATCACGATGCAGGTCGCGCGCAATACCTTCGCCGTCCGCAGGTATCCCGCGCGGTCCCTGCGACAAAAGCTCGCCGAGCTCAGATTGTCGCGCCTCATCGAGCACTCGCTCACCAAACAGCAGATTCTCGAGCTCTACTTCAACGTCATCTACCTGGGTAACGGCGTTTACGGAGTGGAGGCGGCGAGCAGAGATCTTTTCGGAAGGAGCGTCAATCAGATCACCCTGCCACAGGCGGCGGTTCTCGCCGCGCTGCCCAAAGCTCCATCGGCGTACACTCCGCGCCGCCACCCGCAGCGAGCTCTCGATCGCCGCAATCTGGTGCTCGGTTTGATGGTGAAGGAAGGCTACGTCTCCGCCAACAGATTGCCGGGACTGCAGGCGACGCCCCTCAAAATCGCGAAGGATGAGTGGCGACCGAAGGATCCGAACGACTCCTTCGCTCTCGATGCAGTCCGGAACTTTGTCGACTCCATCATCCAGGGCGGACAGGCGGACATCGTCGACCTCACGGTTCGCACTACTCTCGATCGCAACGCTCAAATCGCCGGCGATCGGGCCGTTCGCCGGCAAGCAGCGAACATCCAGGGCGAAGCCGGGCGCAGAGGACTCATTCAGGGTGCGATGATCGCCATCGATCCGCGCACCGGCGACGTGCGTGCATTGAGCGGAGGCCGAACTTACGAGCGCGGGGCATTCAATCGCGCGCTGCTGGCTCACCGTCAACCGGGCTCGGCGTTCAAGCCATTCGTCTACGCTGCCGCGATGGCTCACGGCTACACCCCTTCGTCCGAGGTCGACGACGATCCGATCGACGTTCTGCAGGGTCGCCAAGTGTGGTCGCCGCAGAACTACAACGACGAGTATTCCGGCCGCATCACGTTCCGGCGCGCGTTGATCTTGTCGGCGAACGCGGCGACGGTGCGCGTGAGCCAGGCGGTCACCATCCCGGTCGTAATCGCCACGGCGCACAAGAACGGAATCGTCAGCAATCTGCCCAACCTTCCTTCAGTTGCACTCGGGTCCGCCGAGGTGACGCCGCAGGAGCTGGTGACGGCGTACTCACCGTTCGCCAACGGTGGTTACAAAGTGAAGCCGCGCCTGGTGCGCAGCATCTCGACGGCTGACGATGTTCCCATCTGGCAGGACGACGACCAGAACCAGGTCACCAATCGCGTGCAGGTGATGGACCCGCGCGATGCGTACCAGGTGACGTCGATGCTGCAGTCGGTCGTCGACTATGGAACGGGAAAGGTGGTGCGCGCATCGGGTGTGAAGGGGCTCGTCGCCGGCAAAACGGGAACTACCAACAGCGGCACCGATGTCTGGTTCGTCGGCTACACACCGACGGTGGTCGCCGCATTCTGGTTCGGCTTCGACACTCCCGCTCCGATCAGCGGCGATGCATCCGGCGGGCGTCTCGCGGCGCCGGCGTGGGTCGATTTCTACCAGAATGGCTGGCGCGAGACCGCGTCGCCGAACGCGTGGAACCCGCCCGCCGGAATGGTCGAGAAGATAATCGATCCTACGACGGGCTACCTTGCCACCGAATGGTGCCCCGTCACGCGTAACGAGTACTACAAACCGGAGCTGGCGCTACCAACAATTCCTTGTCCCGATCACGGGCCGGATCAGTACGACGACCAGAACAACAACGGGGACCAGGCTCAACGTGATTGGTCCAACGACTTTGGGAAGAAAATCAGTAAAGCACTGGGAAAAATCTTTCGGTTCTAGCTCCTTGTTATCTCGGCGTGGGGATCGCGCCGCTTGACTGACGCTTTCACAACCTGCTAGTCGCTGGCCGCTGCTGTCGCTGAGTGCAAAACGCTGCAAACGTCTAGACAGAGGGTTGCCGTCAGACAACGCCGAGAAACTCCCGAGGCGACGAAACAAATCCGGGGAATATCCGATCGAGCGCCTTCGCCCCCATATGCCGCGACGCGACTTCAGCGAACACCGACCGGAAATCCGTCGTCAAAGCAAGATCCCGCCCCTCGTACAGCTGCTCCTGCTCGAGACCCGGCCAGCGGCCATGGACTTTCCCGCCCTTCACGTCCCCGCCGATGACGAACAACGCGCCGGCGTGCCCGTGATCCGTACCACGATTGCCATTCTCACGCGCCATCCGGCCGAACTCCGACATCGTCATGATGACAACATCGTCCATGCGATCGCCGAGGTCAGTCACCAGAGCGGCGATTGAGCGCGAGAAATCATCGAGCCGACCAGCCAGCTGTCCCGTCGACGAGCCCTGGTTGACGTGAGTGTCCCAGCCTCCGACATCGGCGAAGGCGACCTCGAGTCCGACATTCGCTTTGATCAGCTGCGCGATCTGGAGCAGCCGCGTTCCAAACTGCGAACGCGGATAATCGGCGCCGTTCTGCGGCGCGTACCGCTGCGGATTCGCCGCGCGCAGCATCTTCACTGCGTCGAACGTCTCGGTGCCGGTCGCGTGGACGAGATCAGCCGACCCAGTCCGGTACAATGCTTCCAATCGCTCGGCGGAGCTTCCGGTGGCGCGGACTGAGAATTCGTCGAGGCTGTTCATCGCCACTGTCGGGCTCGGCCCTTCGAGGATACGCGGCGTTTGCGGAGTGAGCGCCACCGCGCGGAAAGGAGTCTTTGCCAGATTGCATTCGTCGCAGGTGCCTTTCGCTGCGAGATACCGGTTCAGCCAGCCATCGGTCGTGCCCTTGTTGTCCGGTGTACCGGTCTCCATGTAATCCTGCGCGTCGAAGTGCGAGCGCGTCGTGCTCGGACTGCCGACAGCTTGCACCGGCGCGAGCATTTTCCGGTCGTACAGCGGCTTCAGCGGAGCGAGCGCCGGATGCAATCCAAAGAAGCCGTCCAGATCTATCGCGCCGCCTGCGGCACCGCGTAGTGGCTGTGGGATCGCGATCGACGGTCGCATCGCGTAGTACGCTTTCTCCCCATGTGGGACGACGATGTTCAGTCCGTCTGCGGCTCCGCGCTGAAAGAGACAGATCAGCACCTTTCCCTTCGGTGCGTTGAACAGGTCCATCCCAAACGCGGTGCGCCGCAGGAAGCTCGGACTGAGTCCCATCGTCACGAGGGCCAACGCGCCTGATTTCACGAATGCTCTGCGTTCCATTTGCTCTCCTAATGCCTCTGAAATTCCGGCGAGCCGAGCGCGAGTCCGACGATCTGCGGAAGTCCCGTCAGCTGCGGAACGTTGCCCAGTCCGCGTCCCTGCAATGCGGCCTGCTTGCCACCGCCGTTCTGTTTCTTCGGACGACGCGCGTCGTTCTGTCCGTCGCCGCCATCGCTCATCGCTCCGTCCGCCATCCCTGAATCGTCGCCGCTACCGGCGGGCGACATGTCCTGCGCTCCGGTAGCGCTGGTGCCTCCGGCGAGTAACGGATGCTCGCCTGAGACCAGAACCGCACGCGTGTCGGGCGATACCATCCCGTTGAGAATGGTCGCCACCACCACGTCGACCTGCTTGTCGCGCGGAGCGGCGCGAATGGTATCGAGCCCTGGCAGCGCCCGAATAGTCGCGCCGGGCACTCGCCCCGCCGCCGCGGCCATTCCGAAATTGATTCGATTGAGAATGGCGCCGGTGTTCATCCAGGCGTCGCCAGTCTCCGGCCAGCCGTTGGGCGCCTGGTGTCCGAATATTGGTTGACCGAGATACGCCACGACCTGGGCCGTGCGCGGAGTGCTGTCTGGCGCGGCATTGAGCGCGCGCATCGCGCTCACCACCACCTCGAACGGCGATTTCACCTTGCTGTGAAACGTGCGCTGCGAGAAAAATTCGGGCGATGTAACTATCGACTTTACCACCTCGCGAATGTCGCCGTCGGTGCGCAGGTAAACCTGCGCCGCGTGATCGACGAGCGCCTTCGATGGTGAGTCGCTCACGAACCGGCGCGCCAGCTTGAACGATATGAACCGCGCTGTCGCCGGACTCCTCGCGAGGATATCGAGAACGTCTTCGGCGTCTTCCATACCGCGTCCACCAGCGAGCTTATGGCCGAGCACTGTTTTCTGACCAGCGTCGTGGACCTGAGGGCGGAAAATGAATCCACCGCCCTGGGCCGGAGGCTTGATGGTCCAGCCGGTGAACGCCCGCGCGACGTTGATCACATCCTGCTGGGTGTATCCGCCGTCGACGCCGAGCGTGTGGAGCTCGAGCAATTCGCGCCCGTAGTTCTCGTTGAGTCCGGGGTGCTTGCGCTGCTGCTGTTGCGCCGGCGGTGGAAACCGCATCGCGCCAAGTCCACCACGTCCGATCGGTCGAACGCGGCGAGCTTGCTGGCCCTGGAGTGTCGGTTGAGTGCTGTCGGCCATGCTCCGCGCGTTGTCGAGATAGAAGAGCATCGCCGGACTCTTCGCCACGGCCTCGAGCAAGTCGCGGAATTTCCCGAGCGCGTTGGGCCGGATCACATTCTGATCGAAGTCGACCAGGTAGTACGGCTCCGGTGCGCCCTTGGCCGCGAAGATGTTGAAATGATTCTCCCAGAAGTCGGTCATGACTTCCTGGAGCTGACGCTCGCTCGCCACTGCCCGCGCGACGCGTGAGGATTGGAGCTGGGTGACGACCTGACGACGCGAAGCCTGCTGCTGCCGCAGCTGTTGCATCGTCGCCATGTCATCCGGACTCATCGCCTTCGTAGTATCGGCGCGGTCCTTCCTGACCTCTTTGCGCGCGCGCTGCTGCTGGGCGTACTGGGTCAGTAGATCATTCTGATTCTGATTGAGCGCGGCGTATCTGGAGACGAACGCGTTCATCGCGTCGTCGTTGATCTTTTCGGGATGGAGCTGTTGCTCGATCCACTTGTCGAGACCGACGGCGCGAACCTTTTGAACGTCGCCCGGTTTCGCGCCGAAAGTCAGTCTGTTCAGCGCCTGGATTATCTGCTGGTCCGCCGGCAGCTCGCGCACGTCCGACGACGTCGCTTGAGACGCAGGCATCCTTTGCGCAGACGCTCCAATCGGGGCCAGGCTCAACAGCGCGGCGCTCGTCACGACGAATTTTGTGGCACGCATGTTCTTCCCCATAACACTCACTGTAGAGTAGACGCACCACAGCTGAGAAGTGTTAACGCCCCGCCTCCGGCCTCCCGCTAGCCCTCTCCACAGCGATCCAAATAATTAGTGCCAACCATCTGGGCCTGAGGGATATCTAATAGTTGCTGACACCTTAGCCCGACACTTTTCATTTCCATGTCTTCGATCTCCGATCGCCTCCTTTCCGCACTTGGCGGATCCTACACCATTGAGCGTGAGCTCACTGGCGGCGGGATGGCGCTCGTCTTCATGGGGGAAGACCACGATCTCGCACGCAAGGTCGTCATCAAGATTCTTCCTCCGGAATTGGCAGCGACAGTTTCCGCGGAGCGTTTCCGTCGCGAGATCCTGACTGTCGCGCGGCTCCAGCATCCGCACATCGTCCCGATTCTCAAGGCGGGAGAAGTCGACGGACTGCCGTACTTCGTGATGCCGTACGTCGACGGTGAATCGATCGACGTCAGACTGCGTCGCACGAAAACCTTCGGTGTGCGCGAGACGCTCGGCATCATGAAAGACGCGGCGCGTGCGCTCGCCTTCGCGCACGAGCGCGGCGTAGTCCACCGCGACATCAAGCCCGGCAACATTCTCCTCGCCGCCGGCTCAGCGACGGTCACCGACTTCGGCGTCGCCAAGGCACTGTCTTCAGCGCGGCGCTCGGGAGAGAAGGGCAACGGCAACGGTCTCACCAACACCGGCATGTCACTCGGCACCATTCTCTACATGGCGCCCGAGCAGGCCGCCGGCGATCCCGACATCGACGGCCGCGCCGATATCTACTCGCTCGGCGTCACCGCATACGAGATGCTCGCCGGCGCGGCGCCTTTCGCGCACCTCGGTCCACGCGAGATGCTGACGGCGAGATTGACGTTGCCGCCGCCACCACTGTCCGCGGTCCGAAAAGATGTTCCTGTAGGACTGGAAAGGCTGATCGCGAAATGTCTGGCGATCGATCCCGCGGATCGCCCTCAGTCGGCGGCGTCGCTCGTTGACGCGCTCGAGGATCCTGAGACGATGAGTGGCTCGTTTGCGTCGGCGGCGAAGATGGCACATCACGGCAGACGTGCGAGTAGGGCTCTCATCGGCGGTCTCGCCTTGATTGGCGCAATTGTGGTGAGCGCCGGGATCTACGCGAAAGTCCATGCCGGCGGCGTGTCTGCAATGGCCGAAGCGACTGGCGTCACGCAGAAGCCCGTCGATCTGGGCGTCGTTGCCGTATTGCCTTTCGTCAGTCTCGGCGCGGACTCGGCGAATGCGTATTTGGCAACGGGTGTCACCAATGCCGTCGCTGGCAAGCTGATGAGAACACGTGGCCTGCGTGTGCTGGCACCGGGGCTCCCTCGCTCAGTGCGACGTCGCAGCGACACGACGATAACCGCGAGCCTCGATGCGCGCCTGGTGCTCGAGGGGACCGTGGAGCGCGTCGGTGATCGCCTGCGCGTGACGGCGCGTCTCAGCAGCACGGCAGATGATGTGATGCAGTGGGCGGACGTGTTCGACCGCGACGTGAAGGACATCTTCACCGTCGAGGACGAGATCGCCGATGCGATCGTGGCGTCGGTCACGCCGATGACGGGACAGAAGGGCGGCTGACAACTGGGCCGCGATTCGCTGGCGAATCGCTCCACACTGTAGGAAGTTATTCCGATGGGAGCGCGATGAGTCCGTCCGCGGAGCGGCACAGGTCGCACCGAATCGGTTGGCTCAGGGCAGCCGTGCTTGGCGCGAACGACGGCATCGTTTCTACGTCGAGCCTCGTGGTCGGAGTTGCCGCTGCCAATTCCGGACGTAACAACGTTATGATCGCCGGAATCGCCGGACTCGTCGCGGGCGCGATCTCAATGGCGGCTGGCGAGTACGTCTCAGTCAGCTCGCAGTCGGATACTGAGAACGCGGATCTCGAGCTCGAGAGGCGAGCACTGGACGCGACCCCTGACGTCGAGCTGCGGGAGCTGCAAGCGATTTACGTTGCGCGCGGGCTCGAGCCGGAGCTTGCGCTTCGGGTTGCACAGCAGCTGACGGCGAGGGGAGATCTTTCGGCGCACGCGCGCGACGAGCTCGGGATCTCGGAGATCACCGCCGCCCGTCCGATTCAGGCGGCGTTCACCTCCGCCACGACGTTTTCAGTCGGTGCCGCGCTGCCGCTCGTCACCGTCGCCGTCTCGCCTTTCGCCAGCGTGATCAAGGCTGTTTCGGTTCTGTCGCTGTTGTTTCTTGCGGTTCTGGGAATAATCGCCGCGAGAGCGGGTGGCGCCAGCATTGTACGCGGTGCCGTGCGTGTCACGTTCTGGGGAGCGCTTGCGATGGCAGTGACTGCCGTAATCGGCAAGCTGTTTGGAGGAATCGTGTGACGTGCACGACGCAGATGCGCAGCACTAAGCGGAGACGCAACTGGACTGTGGAGCCGCGCCCGTCGATACTTTGTAGATGAGTGAAAACGGGCTGGAAGGAGTAGTCGCCGCGAAGACGCGGCTCAGTTCCGTCGATGGCGAGCGAGGTCAGCTCATCATCGGCGGTTTCGCCGTCGAGGATCTCGCTCCGCGAGCGACCTTCGAGCAAACGACGTTGCTGCTCTGGCGTGGCGATCTGCCGGCCAGCGACGAGCTGAACCAATTCCGCGCCAATCTTGCTGCTCGCCGCACGCTGTCTCCCGCCGCCCTCGCTTTGTTGGGCGAATGCGCCCGGGCGCGTGTCGATCCGATGGACGCGTTGCGAATCGCTGCCGGCACGATCTCGCTCGAGTCAGCCGACGCCGAGACTATTGTCGCCAAGTTTCCAACTATTGTTGCGGCATTCTGGCGTCTGAGCAAAGGCGAGGAGCCGATTGCGCCGCGTTCGGACATGGACCACGCCGCGAATTTCCTCTACATGTTGAGCGGCGAGTCACCGGCTTCAGAGCGAGTGCGCGGGCTCGAGACCTATCTCAACACCGTCATCGACCACGGGTTCAACGCATCGACCTTCACCTGTCGCGTCATCACATCGACTGGTTCTGATCTTGTCTCCGCGGTCGTCGGCGCTGTGGGCGCGCTAAAAGGTCCGTTGCATGGTGGTGCGCCCGGCCCGGCGCTGGAGATGGTCTTCGAGATCGGCAACGCGTCTCGCGCTGAGGAGTTTCTGCGCAAAAAGATCGAATCCGGCGAGCGGTTGATGGGCTTTGGCCACCGCGTGTACAAGGTTCGCGATCCGAGGGCCGATGTGCTCGCCGCGGCCGCCGAGCGATTGTTCCAGCGTGGAGGCGATATGGCACTGTATTCTTTGGCGCGATCGGTGGAGACAACTGCCATTCGCCTGCTCGAGGAGTACAAGCCTGGCCGACGTCTTCAGACCAACGTCGAGTTCTACACGGCTCTCTTGCTGCACGGTATCGGGCTCGGCGTCGAGTTGTTCACGCCCACATTCGCCATGAGTCGCGTGAGCGGCTGGATCGCCCACGCCTTCGAGCAGAAAGCCACCGGTCGTTTAATCCGCCCACAGTCGGAGTACATCGGGCCGCGTGATCGAAAGTGGCCTTTGACTGACGAATCAAAACCTTTGCGTTAGACGTACTGTCCGACTGGGTGCTGCCTGTCCCCAATCGGAGGTCGTCTGGTGAAGTTATTCCTGGGTCTGTGTGCGGTCGTACTCGTCGCTGCCGCTCCTGCCGTGTCGCAACAATCGACGACACCGAAACCCGGCGTCGCGGCACGTCCTGAAGTCCTGGTGCTCGGCGTTTACCACATGGCGAACCCCGGGCACGACATGTTCAACATGAAGGCGGACGATGTGCTGGCGCCAAAACGCCAGCGGGAGATCGCTCAGCTGATCGAAGTGTTGAAGCGCTTTAATCCCACCAAAGTTGCAATCGAAGCGGACTTCGGCAGCCAGCGCGTCTCGCGCGAATACTCTGACTATCTCGCCGGCAAATACACGCTGTCGAGCAATGAGATCGACCAGATCGGATATCGGCTCGCCGAAGAGATGGGACACAAGGCAGTGTACGCGGTCGACGCCGACGGCGAGTTTCCGTTCCTGCCAGTCTCCAACTATGCCAAGGCCAACGGCCGCTCAAAAGAGCTGGAGTCGATCATGGCCGAAGTCGGCGAAATGGTGAAAGCGCAGGACGCTTATCTGGCATCACACACGGTCCTGGAGACGCTGCTTTATATGAACGCCGACGAAAAGGTCGCGCAGGACGTGGGCTTCTACTATCGGGAGGCGCACTTCGGCGAGGCCTACGACTGGGCCGGCGCCGATCTCGTTGCCGACTGGTTCCGTCGGAACATGCGCATCTTCAGCAACGTCGTGCAGCTCGCCGATTCGCCGAGCGAACGCGTCCTCGTGATTTTTGGAGCCGGGCACCTCGGCTGGCTGCGTCAGGATTTCGCCAACGATCCGAGCCTTCGTCTACGCAAGCTCGCCGAGTTCACCCGATAACGACGGAAGCGCTACGTCCTGTTTTCCCGGTTGGCGTCGGCCGATGAGGACTGAGCCCGCGAGGCCGGTACTACCGCACCGCGTTTTACCTTAGCGATGCTACGGGTTCCATCGCCGCGCACGACCTCGATCGATCTGATGAAGCCGTCCGCCTCTTCGGTCACCCACACCTGGCTGGGGGTGAACACGCGGTGGTCGCCTGCCTCGAGCTCGAATTCCAGCGCCTTGTCCTTCGGCTCATAAGTGATTCCGAGGATTCTTACGTCGTTAGCCGCGAATTGATCGCCGAGGTCCGTACTGATCACTTCGAGATCGACGCGACTGGTGGTGTCTCGCAGCAAAAAGTGCTTCGTGAACTTCGTGAAGTAATCCTCGAGCTCATTCTCCGGGATCTGTTTCGTCTCGAGGTCGTCGTTCTGTTGCGCTGTCATGCCGCACCTCCATTCGTTGTGCGATCTGCTACTGTACGTTCACCACCTGATGGTCGAGAAGTCTCGTGCATAGGGCTGCGAGATCCGGAGTGCTGTACTCGGTCCCATCGCTTGCCAGCCACACGCGCTCGCTGGAAGGATCTTCTATCGGGCGGAGCATGAGCTCACTGACGACCGTCGCGCCTTCCTTTCTTCTCGGCGACCCGCGACGGGATACGGTTCCACGCCACACCACGACTCTCAGCTCTCCGAGAACCGGATCGTTTCCGGTGGTTGCAAACCACGAGACGCTTAGCGCCGCCTTCTCAGCCTGCAGAACGCAACCGTTTGGCGTCCGGTGTTGCTCGATAGGCACGTGCAGCTCGTCGCTGCGCTTTAGCGCCCGTTCCGGGGCGAGGTCATCGAGCAGCGCGGTGACTGCACGCTGCACGGCATTTCTCGTCTTCGAGGTCGGCGGGGCTTTCCAAAGGGGGCTGATGGTGCGCTCGTTAGGAGTCTTCATCTTTTAATGCGAGTTAGGCGGGGTTGACGCGCTCGGCTTTTCGAGCAGCAGTCGTTGACGAAACTTAGTCGATTTTGTCGCCAAACGTTGTATTGACAGCGTGAAAACCCTCCGGTATCGTCGCAAAACAATGATTTCCTCGCGTTTCTCCGCCTTCCTCACCACGCCGGCCTGTACACCGGTCGCTTGTTCGTGCCCTTCAGGGGCCCGGTGTTGACGCGACCTCGCGACTAAAACCGCTTTCGCCAACGCCCCGGGCTCTTGCTCGGGGCGTTTTTTTGTTTCACAACCCTGAGGACCACACAAATGTCGACCGTGCTCACCGAAGTTCTCTCCGCCAACGAGGGTTACGCCAAATCGTTCGGCTCGAAATCGGAGCTGGCGCTGCCTCCCGCGCGCCGCTTTGCGATCCTCACCTGCATGGACGCGAGGCTCGACCCGGCGAAGTACGCCGGACTCCGCGAAGGCGACGCACACGTGATCCGGAATGCCGGCGGCCGCGCCAGTGATGATGCCATCAGATCGCTGGTGATCTCCTACAAGCTGCTCGGGACCCGCGAGTGGTTTGTCATCCACCACACCAACTGCGGAATGGAGTTCTTCACCGACGGAGTGATCCGAGATCTGCTCGGGAGCAGCCTCGAGACGGCGGAGTTAAGTGCTCAGGGCTTTCGCGATGTCGGGAAAGGTCCGGGATCCCCGGAGGGCGAGTTCATCGACTGGCTGACCATCGCGGATGCGAAGCAGGCAGTCATCGACGACGTGGCGCGTATTCGCCGTCATCCGCTGGTGCCGAAGAGCATCCCGATCTACGGCTACATCTATGACGTGAAGACTGGAAAGCTGGTCGAGATCGAAGACGCGACTCGCGCCGGTCGGGCCGGGTAAAGCCGTCTCCCTACAGCTCGATTCGCGCGTATGGATCCTCGGGTGCGCGGAGCGCGCTGAGACTCAGAAGGTCGAAGATATCGAACGTCTCGGGCGCCGCCCCCGCCCGCGACGTCTCCGCGCGCTCGCGATGGTCGAAACCCAGTCGCCGAGCGACGGCGGCGCTGGCATCGTTGCCCGGCCTGGTCCATAGCTCCATCCGCTGGATGCCAGGGTCCCGGAACGCGTGCCGTATGAGCGCGGCAGCCGCGCGAGTCGCGAAACCGCGGCCGGCCTCGCCTTTCCGAACCCAATACCCAACCTCCAGTGCGCCTGGTCCGGGATAAGGAAGGAGAGCTCCGCTTCCGATAAGGCGACCATCCGTGCCATCTACGAGAGCGAGACGCCACGCGGTGCCAGCAGCGCACTCGGTCGCGTACTTGTCGATTCGACGAGCCAAATGCTCGAGCGACGACGGTTCCTCGGCGCCCCACGGCAGCCATCGCTGTACTTCGTCGAGGCTTTCGTCGATGGCCTGGCGAAGCGCGAATAAATCGTCGGAGCGAAACGGGCGCAGCAGAAGGCGTCTGATGTTGTTCATTGGACTGAAGAAAACCAGACACAACTCCCCCGCGGTAGTGCTCCTAGTGGCGGACGCCGTGTGATGCGCCGATACTATGGTCCGTGAAACCACTCGTCGTCGCCGGAATCGGGGAAGTGCTGTGGGATGTCTATCCAGACAGCGCCCACTTCGGAGGCGCGCCCGCCAACTTCGCCAGCCACGCTGCGAGCCTCGGCGCTCAATCCTGGATGGTGAGCGCGGTGGGAGATGACGAACGTGGCGAGCAGGCGCTGCGGATTCTTTCCGGTCTCGGTGTGCGTTGCGATCTGGTGACCCGTGATCCCACACACGCCACCGGCGAGGTCCGGGTGACACTCGACGCGCAGCGAGTGCCGTCATACAGGATCGCCCCCGACAGTGCGTGGGATCATATCCCGTGGTCCGACGAGCTCTCGGAATTCGCCGCTCGCTGCGACGCTGTCTGCTTTGGCACACTGGCGCAGCGATCGCCTGAATCGCGCGCGACAATTCGCCGTTTTCTCGAGGAAGTGCCGAGTACCGCGTTGCGGGTCTTCGACGTCAATTTGCGCCAGCGATACTACGATCCCGAGACGATCGACGCATCGCTGCGGCTCGCTTCCGCCGTAAAAATGAATGAAGAGGAGCTGGCGGAAGTATCAACCCTTCTTGGCATTACTCGCCCGACGCGGCGTCAGATGATGCGAAGACTGATGGACCGTTACAACCTCCAGCTGGCCGCGCTCACCCGCGGAGCGGAGGGCGCACTGCTATTCGACGAGAGCGACGAGGACGAGGCCGCAGCGCCGGGCACGATCGTTGTCGACACGGTCGGCGCGGGTGATGCATTCACAGCCGCAATGGTCGTCGATTACCTGCGTGACTTGCCACTGCCGCTGATCAACCGGCACGCGAACGCCGTCGCAGCCCTGGTTTGTTCGCAGATAGGTGCCGCGCCTGCACCGCGGTCGGCGAATACCACGACGGCGGTGACGCAACGGTCGGTGTGATGAAAGAGCGCGAGAGCGCTAGCGCCGGTCGGTAGAGTCGCGCAGATCCCGCGGGTAAATCGCGATCACCCAATAGACCGCGGTATCCGCCCCGACGTTGGTGAGACCATGCAGCTCATTCGAGCTTTGGAGAATGAGCGAGCCCGGTCCTGCGCGTCGCACGACGCCTTCCTGAGACACTCGAAGTGTGCCGCGCTGCACGAGCATAATCTCGTCGTGCGCGTGTCGATGTGGCGGATGCGGGGAAGCCCCGGGTGCGAGAGTGGTTTCGTGAATCTCCAAACGACGCAGAGTTGCGGTCGCGGAATCCATTAGTGAACGAAAGCGCGCCGAGCCAGAGCCGGTCATTCCGCGATTAGAATCTCCCGGGATCACCAGCGAGCGCATTGGGGCGAGTGAATCTGTCTGTGCGGGCTGACGCACCGGCTGCTGAGCCGGCGACGGAGATGCGCTCGCCGCGCCGAGCGCGAAACCGATCGCGACGCAAAGGATCCTGTTCATTGAACAGAATCTGTTGTCCCACGCCGCCGGATTCAAACCATATTAGAGCCGCTGCCCACCCCGGAGACCAGGTATGAAGGCGCTCACTGCTCTAGCAGTTGCGATGCTCTGTCCGCTGATCTTGCCAGCACAGGCGGCTGACTCTACGACTCTCATTCTCCTCGGCACCGGAACCCCTCGCCCGACCCCCGAAAAAATGGGTCCGGCGACTGCCGTTGTTGTCGGCAAGAGAGTCTTTCTCTTCGATGCCGGCGTCGGCGTCGAGCGCCGGCTGTTCGGTGCGGAGCTGCCAGTCAACGGCGTCACTGCGGCCTTCATCACACACTTGCACAGCGATCATGTGCTTGGCTTGCCGGATCTCATTTTCACGTCGTGGACACTCGGCCGCTCCACACCGTTCGGCTTATATGGGCCGCCGGGACTGCGCGACATGACCGAGCACTTCTACGCGGCGTTCAGCGAAGACATCCGCGTTCGTACCAGCGGCATCGAGCATTCACCGCGCAACGGCTATCTCGTAACGGTGCACGAGATCCAGCCTGGCGTCGTGTACGACAGTGGAGGAGTTCGTGTTCGCGCGTTTCGGGTGAATCACGGCGCGTGGAGAGATGCCTACGGTTATCGTATCGATACACCCGATCGAAGCATCGTCATCTCCGGTGACACCCGGCCGAGTGAGGAGCTGATAAAGCAGGCAACGGGTGTCGATATCCTCGTTCACGAGGCGCAGATTCCCGCCGCGGTGGCGCCGAGCGGCCGCCGGGATGTTGATTGGCCGCGCTATGTCGCTGAGTACCACACGACAGCTATACAGCTCGGTGAGCTCGCCGCGAGGGCAAATCCTCGTCTGCTGGTGATCTCACACAACGGGCGCGTTGGTGCCGACGCGGATTCCACAATGATGGCGATGGTACGTCGCGGTTTTCACGGACGCGTCGTCATTGGCAAGGATCTCGATCGATTCTAAGAGCGAACCGCTACTTCATTGTATCTGAGTCGGCGCACGCTTTGGACACAGGAGGAAACACTGCTCCGGGGAAACCCTGAAATGACGCGACGAAGTTCCGGCGGCCTTTCCAAATCGTCTAACTAGGTCGGCCCTAACAAGTCTTGACTGCGACATCGCGGTAAGCATCTCGAGCAGTGAATCGAATTCTCATCAAATGTCCGGGAACGGGGAAATTGATTTACACCGGGTTCGCCATGGATCCGGAAATTTTTCTGCTCTCGCCGATCGAGCTCAACCCGATCGAGTGTCCAGTATGCAGGCAGAAGCATTCGTGGACGAAGAAGGACGCTCTGCTGGAACCCGATCAACAAAAGAGCGCATAAGCTCGCGCCCTCGGCGGTCAGACCGGCGGTTTTCGGACGGCCGTCGCCCGCCTCCAAAGCTCGATCATCCCATGAAAGGAGTGCCGCTCCCATCCTGAGGGGACGGGCGCCAGGCGCCTTTTCTCGCCTTTGCTGCTCTCAAAACACAGCCAGCCTTTTTGCAGGCTCGGTTCGACGAACCCTCGGAGCGCGCTTCCCGCATTCTCGAGGGACGAAGGCGTGACCTCCCAGACTTTCCATTCCACCTTGTCTGGGTCGAAGAATGTCCGATGGGTTGTCTGTCCTGGCTGATCAGGCCGGTGCGATTCGTCCGGCGAGCCACGATTCAACGACTCAGCCAACGACGTCCCTCCATTCAGCTTCGACTATCAAAATCCCTCACGCTTCCCGCTAGCCCTAACGTAAGCAAGCGGACGCACACCAAAAAGGCCTTGGGTCGGCTTGGCTATTGCCCGGTAGGACCACCGGCTCTATCGCACGACCGCCCTCTATACTGTATGAGATGAGCAAAGGCACAGCGCAGAGCCCGGGTTTGATCACGCCTGGGCGACTCAGCGCGTTGTTCTCCGAGAAATTCGGAACCCAGCCAGAGGTGATCTCCTCGGCACCGGGGCGGGTCAACCTCATAGGTGAGCACACCGACTATAACGGTGGTGAGGTGCTCCCAATCGCCATTGACCGGCGGACTTACATTGCGATTCAGAGGTCGGACCTCGGGCGGAGCCGCGTGGCGTCGGTGTCGGAATCCCTGAGCGGCGAGTTCGACGCGCGATCACCGGTTCGGGCGGGCGCGTGGTGGGATTATCTGGCGGGAGTTTGTGCACAGCTCACTGCCGGGGGAATCGAAGTACCGCAGTTTGACGCGCTCGTCATCAGCGACGTCCCCACCGGCGCCGGCCTGAGCTCCTCCGCGGCTCTCGAGGTCGCGACCTCGCTGGCGCTTTCAGCACTCAGCGGTACCGCGCTCGAGCCGAAGGAACTGGCCATCGTCTCATGGCGCGCGGAGAACCAGTTCGTGGGTGTCGGTTGTGGTGTGATGGACCAGTTCGCGTCGGCGCTCTGTGAACCGTCGGCCGCATTGCACTTGTGGTGCGATACGCTGGAGACTCAGAGCGTTCCCATGCGCGAGTCAGTGCTGATCTTCGATACCGCTACTACCCGGTCACTACTCGGCTCGGAATTCAACACGCGGAGGGCCGAGTGCGAGAAAGCCCTCCGCCTCATTCGCGGGGTGTTTCCAGAGGTCCCCAATCTGGCGGCGGCGAGCCTCGATCAGATCGAGGAAGCACGACTGCCCACCAACCTGCGGCTGCGCGCGCGTCACGTGGTCGAGGAAAACGCGCGGGTCGGGCAAGTGGTCGCAGCGCTTCAGGCGACTGGCCACGTTCCGGGTGAAAGACTCTACGCTTCCCACGAATCCCTGCGAACGCAGTACGAGTGCTCAACCCCGGAGTTGGATTGGTTCGTGGACCGGATGGCCGTCACCTCCGGTATAACTGGAGCGCGGCTCACGGGTGCCGGGTGGGGTGGCTGTGCTATCGCCCTCGGCGAGCCCGATGTGCTGCGTGCGGTAGGCCACGCAACCGCCGGCGAGTACGCAGAGAAGTTCGGTTTGCAGCCGCGCACGTGGCTGACGTCTGCCGCCGAAGGCGCGCGGCTGGACCTGGCGGAGTCGACCGTCAGAAATGTTAACGGGTAGTCAGCAAAATCGTCTAATAGCTGCGACGAAAAAAACCTTAAATATCATTCCGCGCGACGCTATGTTGTCGCACGCGAATCCTCATTTGTATATGAACAGCCCATTTTTGTTTTCCACTGGAATCGAGAACAGCTACCCCGTCCTCCCGAACGGGCGGCGCATCGACGAGATGGAGAAGTGCGGCCATTACGCGCGGTGGCAGGAAGACTTTGCGCTCGTGCGCGAAATGGGCATCAGGGCACTGCGTTATGGGCCGGCGTACTACAAGACACACGTCGGGCATGACAAATTCGACTGGAGCAGCGCGGACGAGCCGATTCATTGGCTGCGCGACCAGGGCATAGAGATCATCGCCGATCTCTGCCACTTCGGAGTTCCCGACTGGCTCGGCGGGTTTCAGGATGAAGCCTTCCCGGTTCTCTTTGCGGACTACGCGCGCGCCTTTGCGCGTCGCTATCCATGGGTGCGCTACTACACTCCCATCAATGAGATCTTCATCTGCGCCAGTTTCTCGGCGCTGCGTGGATTCTGGAACGAAGGACTGCAGGACGAGAAAGCGTTCGGCCGCGCCATCCGCAACATGTGCATGGGTCACGAGCTGGCAATCGAGGCGATCCTGTCCGAGCGTCCCGATGCAATTTTCGTCCAGAGTGAATCGATCGAGCACTTTCACGCCGCGGGGTCGAAGGCGGAGCCGCACGCCGCTCGCGAGAATGCCTTCAAGCATCTGTCTCTCGACTTGACGCTCGGCAGAGAGCTCGGGCCGGGTATGGCGGGCTTCCTCCAGGACTGCGGCGTCACATCGAACGACCTGAGCTTCTTCCGCGAGCGTCGCGCTGCGGGTCAGCGGTGGCTCGGGCTGGACTACTATCCGACTTGTGAGCATCGCGTCGCATCGACCGGACGCTCTACGACATCCCGCAAGCCGTTTGGTTTCCGCTACCTCGCCAGTGAGTACTACTCGCGGTATCGGATTCCGCTATTTCATTGCGAGACGAACCGCGTGAGCGGTCTCGCTGTCGACTGGCTATCGAACCAGTGGTCGGATATCACGGCATTGCGCAGCGCGGGAATCCCCGTGATGGGTTTCACCTGGTTCTCCCTGACGGACCAGATCGACTGGCAGCACGCACTGCGTGTCGAGCGGAACGACGTCTATCCGGTCGGGCTTTACGATCTCGACAGACGCATTCGTCCGGTTGGAGTTGCGTATCGCGAGCTGATCGAAGCGAACCGCGATCTCGGAATGCTGTCGACTCCGACGGAGGTCGTCGCGAAGCAGGCGTAGTACCTGCAGGATCGCTCTGCATGACGGAGGTAAGACGAGCGCTGATTCCGTGTGGTGGCAAAGGCACGCGGATGGCTTTGCTGAGCGGCGGGCGCGCCAAGGAGCTGATGCCTGTTGGCGGAGTGCCTCTCCTCCTTCGCGTCATGGCGGAATGCGCGGCCAGCGGAATCGAGGAAGTCCTCGTCGTCGCCGCGCCCCATAAGGAAGATGTCATTGAAATCGCGCGTGGCGCGGCGGGCACGGAAGACATGCCCGCGCGCGTACAGACGCTGATCCAGCACGAGCCGCGCGGGCTTGCCGACGCGATAAGGCTGGGTAGAGAGTTTGCTGCCGGCGATTCCTTCGGAGTCGCCCTGCCCGACAATCTTTTCGTGGCGCAGGTGCCGGCGCTGGCGCAGCTGATGGAGACGCACCAGCAGACGGGCAAGAACGTCGTGGCGATGGTGGAGCTTTTCCCCGAGGACGCGGTGCGCGCCGGTCCGACTGCGATTTATCCCGGTAGATTATCCGGCGAAGAATTCGCGATCGCAGAAATTCCGTCGAAGGGATCACGCTCTTCGACCTTCGACCTGAAAGGGAAGCCATCGGGCTTTACCGGTGTTGGTCGTTACGTTTTTCTGGCCGAAGTATTTGGCGCGATC